>CAYPJN010000372.1:0-3157 GCA_964411055.1 uncultured Lentisphaerales bacterium
CAGCTCCAGAACGTGAAAATCTCGGCGGAACGGCTCTTCGACATCCTCGACGAGCGCCCGGCCATCGTCAACCGCCCGCAGGCGCGCGCGGTGGATAAGATCCGCGGCCAGGTCTCGCTGGAGCATGTCTCGTTCGAGTATGTCGCCGGCAAGCGGGTGCTGAACGACATCAACCTCGAGATCCTGCCCGGCGAGTCGGTGGCGCTCGTCGGTCCGACGGGTTGCGGCAAGTCGACCGTGCTATCGCTGCTGATGCGGCTGTACGACGTGACGGAAGGGGCCATTCGCATCGACGGCACCGACATCCGCGACATCGAGCTCCGGTCGCTGCGCCGCCACTTCGGCATCGTGCTGCAGGACTCGCTGCTTTTCTCGGTGAGTGTGGCCGACAACATCCGCTACGCGCGGCCCTCCGCCACGCGCCGCCAGGTCGAGTTCGCCGCGCGCATCGCCGAGATCCACCAGGAGATACTGGCCCTGCCGAAGGGCTACGACTCCGTCGTCGGCGACCGCGAAGTGCAGCTCTCCGTCGGGCAGAAGCAGCGCCTGGCGATCGCCCGCGCCATCCTGGCCGACCCAGCCATCCTGATCATGGACGAGGCGACCAGCTCGCTCGACACCAACTCCGAGCAGGCCATCCAGGTCGCCATGAACCGCTTCCTGCTAGGACGCACATCGTTCATCGTGGCGCACCGCCTGAGCACGATCCGCAACGCGTCGAAGATCGTTCTTCTAGACGGCGGCCGCATCGTCGAGTGCGGCAATCACGACGCGCTGATGACCCTTCCCGGCGGACGCTACCGCAAACTCTACGAAACCCATGCCGGAGCCGGCATGATCGCGGACGAGGGCTGACATGGCGAAGCGCAAACGCTACCTCTACCGCCAGATGCCATACCGTCCGCCGCGCATCGTCTACGATCAGCGGGGCGGCGTCGGACTGATCCTCCGGTTCGCGCGCCGCTTCATCTGGCCGCACCGCTGGCCGGTCCTGCTCTGCGTGCTGCTGATGAGCCTCAACACCTGCGCGGTATACCTTCAGAGCTACTATGTGCGCGTGGCCGTCGACGAGGTGCTGATGGTGGGCAGCGGCATGTCCGAGGAGGGGCGGAGCGTCGAGAGCGCGCTCATCGCGCGCGAGCGCGCCGAGCCCGCGCCGCCGCGCGACCGACAGGGCGCCGTCTCCGAGGACGTGCGCTTTGCCTGCGACCGCCGCCCGCCCTGGGCCGGGCGGCGGCTGCTGGTTCTGTTTGTCGTCTACCTCTCCACGGTGCTCTTCTTCAATTTCGCCAACCGGGCCGTGAAACGCCTGCAGGCGCGCGTGGCCCAGCGCATCACGGGACGCCTGCGCGATGAGATGCACGACAAGATCGTCGGCCTCTCGATGTCCTACCACCTCTCCAACACGCCCGGGCGCCTGATGTCGCGCATCCTGGCCGACGTGGGTGTCGTGCAGTCGAACCTGATGGAGCTGATCATCAGCGCCAGCAGCCAGATCGTAATGCTGCTGGTCGGCATGGCGATCCTCTTCACGCTCAACGCGACCATGGCCTGCGTGGTTGTCGTCGCCATGATCCCCTACGCCATGCTGGCCGGCAGCGTGCGCAGAAAGGTCCGGGAGGTCAACGTCGAGCTGCGCCACACCAACGCCTGCCTCTGGGGCCTCGTCTCGCAGAAGCTCGACGCCATCCGCGCCATCGTGGCCTACAGCCGCGAACGCATGGAGCACCTCTATTTCCACAGCCTCTCGGCATGCCTGCTGCGCGACACCATCCGCCAGCAGCATCTGAGCGCGGCCATGAACCGCGCCGCCGACGTGATCTCGCTCGTCGCCACGCGCGGCATCCTGATCTACGGCACCGTGCTCGTGCTGGGAGGGAGCATGAGCCTGGGCACGATGCTCTACGTGCATGGCGCGGCCTGCAGCCTCTTCATGCCCGTCGTGGTGCTGACGCAGATGACCGTGCAGGTCTCGGTGCTGCTGGTCGTGCTGCAGCGCCTGGCCTACACGCTCGATGCGCGCCAGGAGGTGGCCGAGGATCCACGGGCCGTCGATTTCCCCGCGCCGCTGCATACGGGCATCTCGCTGCGCAACGTGACCTTCTCCTGGAACTCGGAGAAGGCCCCCGTCATCGACAACATCAGCCTCGACATCCCGGTCGGAAGCTGGCTCTGCATCATGGGCGCCAGCGGCTGCGGCAAGACCACCCTGCTGCAGCTCATCGCGCGCCTCTACGACCCCCAGGAGGGCGAGCTCAGCGTGGACGGCATCTCAATGGAGCACATCCGCTTCTCCTCGCTGCGGCGCAAGATGGCCTATGTCCCCCAGGAGGCGCAGATCCTCGGCGGCACGGTGCGCGACAACATCACCTATGGGCGCCCCGACGCCTCCCCGTCCGCGATCATGGCGGCCGCGCGGGCCGCCGAGGCCCACGACTTCATCATGGAACTGCCCGTAAAATACGAAACCCTCCTGGGCGATAAGGGCACCTCGCTCTCCGGCGGCCAGAAGCAGCGCATCTCCATCGCGCGCGCGCTCCTCACCGATCCCGAGGTGCTGCTGCTGGACGACTGCACCTCGGCGCTGGACGCCAACACGGAACGCCGCCTGCAGGAGACGCTCGCGCGCATCCTCAAGGGCAAGACCGCCGTCATCGTCTCGCAGCGCGTCTCGATGGCCATGCGCTGCAACCGCATCGCCGTGCTCGCCGGCGGGCGCATCCTGGAGCAGGGTAGCCATGCCCGCCTGATGGCCGCCGGCGGCTACTACGCCGATCTCTTCGCCAAGCAGATGCATCCGGAAACGACATGACAACCGACCCTGGAACCGCCTCGCGGCAGCTCGCCATCCGCATTCTCGTCCGCTGGATCGAGAAGCGCGATTTCCCCGACCGCCTGCTCCCCGACACGGCGCAGGACCGCGGATTCGTCATGGACATGGTCTTCGGCACCGTGCGGGGCTGGCGGCGCCTGGAATGGGCGCTGTCGCGGTATGTCAAGCGCCGCCCGGCGCCGGAACTGCGGGCGGCCCTGCTGCTGGGAACCCACCAGATCCTCTTCATGCCGGACGTCGCGGACCATGCCGCCGTCCACGCGACCGTCGAGGCCGTCAAGCAGGGCGCCTCGGGACAGTCGGGCTTCGTCAACGCCGTGCTGC
>CAYPJN010000373.1:0-3151 GCA_964411055.1 uncultured Lentisphaerales bacterium
GCGGCGATGATGGCGTGCTCGATGTTCTTGTGCGCCAGGATCATCGACTCGTAGCTCAGGGTGAGCGTGCCGGCCGCGCGGTCGAAGGCCAGCGTCTCCCAGTCGATGCCCTTGAGCGGGCGCAGTGCCTCGCGCACGCGGTTCTCGCAGGCCTCGTTGATCACCTGCGGCAGCCTGATGGTGAACGTCCGCATGTCGGACTGCCGGCAGGCGCCGGTCAGGCCCAGTGCGAGAACGGCGCAGAGGAGGCGGGCGCGCTGCAGTGGAAGCCGCGGCTTGCGGATGCTTTTCATGGACACAGGTTAGCAGAAGGCCCATCCGCGGGCAACAGGCTTTCCGGATATTTTCCTCTCGCCAACCCGCGGCCCATGCCGTATGCTGACGCCACCATGCTGGCTAAAGCCTATTCGGGGGCGGTCTTCGGCGTGGAAGCCTTCCCCGTCGAGATCGAGGTCAACGCGGGCGGGGGCGACCTCAATGTCATCATCGTCGGCCTGCCCGATGCCGCCGTACGCGAGAGCCGCGACCGTGTCTGGACGGCCATCGCCAATTCCGGCTTCCGGACGCCCAACGGACGTACCACGATCAATCTCGCCCCCGCCGACATGAAGAAGGAGGGGCCGAGCTTCGATCTGCCTATCGCCATCGGCACGCTGATCGCCAATAAGTCCATCCCCTCCAACGCCGCCGACGGCTTTGCCATGGTCGGCGAGCTGGCGCTGAGCGGCGAGGTGCGCCGCGTGCGCGGGGTCCTGCCGATCGCGCTCGCCATGCGCCGCAGCGGCGTCGCCAACATGCTGGTGCCCGCCGACAACGCCGAGGAGGCCGCCGTGGTCGAGGGCATCCGCATCTTCCCCGTCCGCAGCCTGCGGCAGGCGGCGGACTTCCTCAACGGCGAGACGCGGATCGACCCGGTGGCGCTCAACCTCGCCGCGCTGCGCGAGCGCCACCGCGACTCCATAGAGGACTTCGCCGACGTCCGGGGACAGGAGACCGCCAAGCGGGCGATCGAGGTCGCCGTCGGCGGCGGGCACAACATCCTGATGATCGGCCCGCCGGGCACAGGCAAGACGATGCTCGCGCGGCGCGTGGTGACGATCCTGCCCGACCTGACGCTCGACGAGGCGCTGGCGACCACGCAGATCCACAGCATCGCCGGCATCCTGCAGGCGCACCAGGCGCTGGTGCTGCGGCGGCCCTTCCGCGCCCCGCACCACACGATCTCCGACGCCGGCCTGCTGGGCGGCGGCGCCCATCCGATGCCGGGCGAGGTGAGCCTGGCGCACCACGGGGTGCTCTTCCTCGACGAGCTGCCCGAGTTCCACCGCAACGTGCTCGAGGTGCTGCGGCAGCCGCTCGAGGAGGGGCACGTGACGATCTCGCGCGCCGCCGGCAGCGTGACCTTCCCCTCGCGCTTCATGCTTGTGGCGGCGATGAACCCCTGCCCGTGCGGCTTCTTCGGCGATCCCAAGCGCACCTGCACCTGCGGGGCGCTGAAGGTGCAGAACTACCGCAACCGCATCTCGGGGCCGCTGCTCGACCGCATCGACCTCCACATCCAGGTGCCCGCCGTGCGTTACCAGGACATGAGCGGGCTGGCCGCGGGCGCCGGTTCCGCGGCGATCCGCGCGCGCGTGCAGGAGGTGCGCGCCGTGCAGCAGGACCGCTTCCGGGAACAGGGAGGCCGCGTGACCTGCAACGCCGCCATGGGCGCGCGCGAGGTGCAGCGCCACTGCGTGCTCGACGCGGCGGCGCAGGGACTGCTGAAGATGGCCATGACCGAGATGAACCTCAGCGCCCGTGCCTACGACCGGCTGCTGAAGGTGGCCCGCACGATCGCCGACCTCGACCACAGCGACCGCATCCGTGACCTGCACATCGGCGAGGCCATCCAGTACCGCACGCTTGACCGGGGACTGTGACAGGCGCAGCCGCGGCGTACTGCATGACTACTGTATGATTCCGTTTTTGATTCGTTTTTGGTTGGCATGTCCGGGGAGATTTGGTATATCGGCCTGCGACAGCGACAGGACTGCTTCCATGACCTTCTTCCGATTGATCTTCAGAATTCTACCGCTTGTCCTGCTGGCGGCCCTGCTGGCGGGATGTGCGACACCCGTGACGGTGATCTCCGACCCCGCCGGCGCGGCGGTCTACTGCCGCGGCAGCGGCCGCCCGGCCTACCGCTGGAAGTTCCGCGGCAACACGCCGGTCACCTTCAAGGTCCCGTACAACGCCATCCAGACTTTTGTCCAGTGGCCCGGCGGGACAGGACGGCGCAGCGAGGTGCGGCATGACTCGCTAATTTTCGAGGACGAGGCGCGGCTCCACTTCGTGCAGCCGAAGTAGGCCGCGGCAGGTGTTTTTTCGTGCGCGTTGCCGGCGGAGGTCCGACCGGCCCGCAGCACGGGGCCGGAGGCACCAGGGAGACGAGGAAAGACATGGCAACCACGAGCAACACCCCTTCCGCGGCGCGTCCTTCGGCCTATGCGGCCGCCGGAGTCAATATCGATTCGAAGATGGCTGGCATCCAGTCGATCAAGAAGCTGGTCGCCGCCACGGCCACGGCGGGATCGGTGGGCGGCATCGGCAACTTCGGCGGGCTCTTTGCCGCGCCGGGCAAGGATCACCTGCTGGTCGCCAGCACCGATGGCGTGGGCACCAAGCTGAAGGTGGCCGTGATGGCCCGGCGCCACGACACCGTCGGCCAGGACCTGGTGAACCACTGCGTCAACGACATCCTTGTCCAGGGGGCCGAACCGCTCTTCTTCCTCGACTATCTGGGCGCCTCGCATTTCGACGGCAAGGTCTTCCATGAGGTCGTCGCGGGCCTCTGCAAGGCCTGCCGCGATAACGGCTGCGCCCTGTTGGGCGGCGAGACGGCGGAGCTGCCGGGCCTCTATCCGTCCGACGAGTACGACCTCGTGGGCACGATCGTCGGCGCCGTGCCGCGGCGCAAGGTGATCACCGGCGATAAGATCCAGGCCGGGGACGTGATCATCGGGCTCGCCTCGGGCGGCCTGCAGACCAACGGCTACTCTCTGGCGCGCAAGGTGATCTTCGACCAGTGCGGGCTCACGCTCAACGACCTTGTCCCCGGCACGCGCGACAGCGTCGCGGACACGTTGCTCGCGGTGCACCGCAGCTTCCT
>CAYPJN010000374.1:0-3135 GCA_964411055.1 uncultured Lentisphaerales bacterium
GCGCCAGCAGTTCCAGCAGCCGTCGCGCCCGCAGCACGTTGTTCTCGATCATGGCCTCGACCGAGAAAATGTCCTTCTCGCTGCGCACATGCTTGTGGGCGGCGAAGTTTGCGACAACGTCGAAGGGGCCGTGCGCCCGGAAGAGCTTTTCGAAGACCCGGTCGGCGAAGTTCACCGGGTAGGTGATGAACTCGGGCGGTATCCGGTATACGCCCGCGCTCCGGAGGTCGCGGACCAGCTCGGTCAGACCGTTCTCGTTGGTGTCGACCACCACGAGCTTCGCCACGGAAAAGCGGAGCAGCGCCTTGATGTAATGGGAGCCGATCGAGCCGGCCCCGCCGATCACCAGCACCCGGCTGCCGGCCAGACACTGCCGCAACTCGGCATCGTACCGCGACAGGTCGTCGGCCAACAGACTCCGTTCGCGCCTTGTGACAAAGCGGCGGATGAAGTCGTCCAGGTCAAACAGGGTATGCTGCGGGTTCAAATGACGTCCTCCAGGGAACGGTCGACCAGAAACGCGCGGATCGTCTCCGGATCGGCGGCGGAGCCGGGCATGAAGTCGACGGTCTCAGCGTAATCGATGTCCGCGTGAAAGGAGAGTTGCCCCCTGAACGGAACACCGCCGCCACCTGCCGCAGCCCCATGACGCGGAAGAGCTCGCGCACGTCGTCCATCGTGCCGTAGTTCAGGATATGCTCCACGAGCAGCTCGTCGCTCACGGTTTCCCCCTTGTCGCCGGGGGAGTACCAGAACAGCGTGCCGCGGTCGCGGATATACTGTTTCAATTCCTCGCTCCGCATGGGGATATTATACCATATCGCGCGGCAAATCAGGAGCAACGGATCTGCTGCCGGTCGAGCCGCTCGGCACAGGCGTCTACAAACGCTTTCGCCTGCCCGAGGATGCCCGCCGGGTCGGCGGCGACATCAAGATGCGCCATCTGCGCTGTCGCCACCAGTTCCCGCGTCACGCCGTCATCCTGCCGGATCGCCGCGACCATGGCCTCGGTCAGCGGCTCCAGAGGCTGGTCGAGCGGTGCCCCCGGCGCGAACAGGAAGAGCGTCCCCGCCGCCTGGCAGATCGCCTGTCGCGCCGTGGCGGCCGCTTCGTCGGCAAAGCCGCCCCCCGCCAGCACCTCCGCCATCCGCATGTTGCGCTGTGCCGCTCCCAGTACCTGCTGCGCCCGCTTGCAGCGGCGCGCATGATCCGGCGGCGGCGGCGGCGTATCGCTCCCCGTGTCGAGCAGCGTTCTGGCCCCGTCCGTCCGGATCGTGATGAAGCCCAGATCGGCCAGCCGCTGCAACAGCGCGCGCGTCTCGGGCGGCACCACCACGATCCGCTCCGGCGGTAGGGCGACGCCATGTGTCTTCTCCACCTGCCCCCGCAAAGACGCCGCCGCCTCCTGGCGGCCAACCGCCAGCAAGGCCTGGATCACACCCGACTCCTCGTCGTAGCGCCCCAGGCAGAGCCCGACACCGGGGTTCTCGCGCTTCAGCGCCTCGGCCAACCGCTCCTCGGGCGGAGCTTCCGACCCGGCCACGGCGGGCGCCACCGGCACCTGCAGCGCCGCGTCCATCACCTCGGCCAACCGCGCCATGAAGGCGCCGCGGGCGTCGGGCTTCTCGAAAGCCTCCGTTTCCCCCCGCGCGTCGAGCACCACGTCCGCCAGCCCCTGCTTGAACTTGAGCGTCGACAGCATCCGGTGCTCCAGCGTGTTTTCCGAGACCAGGTTGATCACATTGACGCGGTTGGACTGGTGCTTGCGCCAGGCACGGGCGATCCGCTGCTCCAGCTTGGCCGGGTTCCACGGCAGGTCGAGGTTCACCACCACGCTGGCGGCCTGCAGGTTCAGCCCCACGCCGCCCGATTCGGAGGAGAGGAACACGCGGCATTGCGGATCGCTCTTGAAACGCCGGATATGCGTGCGCCGCTCCAGCTGCGGCATCGACCCGACGTGCAGGGCATAGTCGGAATGGCGCCGCTTCAGGCGCTCCTCCACCAGTTCCAGCATCCGCACCCATTCCGAAAAGATCAGCACCTTGCGAGACGGGTTGTCGGTCCACAGGTCGTCCAGAATCTTCTCGAGTTCGTCAAGCTTGGGTGCGATCCGCGTCTCCCGGTCGAGGATGTAGCAGGTGTCGCAGCACATCCGCATGCAGGACAGCGCGTTCTGCAGCCGTTTCATCTCCTCGGGACGCAACGGGCGCCGCTTCGCCAGAGAGTAGAGCCGGGCCACGACCGCCTCGTGCTCATCGTAGATCTCCTTCTGTTCGCGGGTCATCTGCACGAAATAGGTGTTGTCCACCCGTTCAGGCAGTTGTTCCTCGATGTCATCCTTGCGTCGGCGCAGCATGACCGTGCCGATCCGCTCGTGCATCTCGTCGAGCCGCTGCATGCCCGCCACCTTGCCGTCGCGGTCGAAACGGTAATAGCGGCGGTTGAAATGGAACAGGCTGCCGAACAGCGAGGGATCGATGAACTCCGCCAGCGAGTAGAGCTCATCGATCCGGTTCTCCAGCGGCGTGCCGGTCAGGACAAAGGCGAAGGGCGCTTCCAGGCGCTTCAGGCGCTGCGCCGTCTTGGTGCGCCAGTTCTTGATCCGCTGCGCCTCGTCGAGAATCACGAGATCGGGCCGCAGCACCAGGTTGATCTCCTTGTAGTCGCGCAGCACCTGCTCGTAGTTGGCGATCAGGAAGAAGACGGAGGTGTGCCGGTAGCGGAGCAGCCGCGTGGGGCGTCCGCCAAAGAGCACCTCCTGCGGCAGGTCGGTGAATGTGCGCACCTGCTCCTCCCACTCCGTCTTCAGCGAGGCCGGCGCCACAACCAGCACGCGTCGCACCCCCATGGCCTCGCGCATGACCGCGGCGGCCGCCACCGCCTGAACCGTCTTGCCCAGTCCCATCTCGTCCGCCAGCATCGCCCGCCCCTTGAAGGCCAGGTGCAGCATGCCGTCGATCTGGTAGGGATACAGCGGCTGCTTCAGAAAGGGCATCGCCCCCCGGGCCGCGACGAGCTGGCTGCGCAGCGCCTCCCGCGCCTGCGCCAGACGCTCCAGGTTCTCCATCCGCTGCTGGTGATCGCGCACCTCCGACGAGACCCGCACCCGGTCGGCGCCCGGCTGCTTCGCGGCGG
>CAYPJN010000375.1:0-3130 GCA_964411055.1 uncultured Lentisphaerales bacterium
GCGTTGAAGTCGGCGGCGGCGTAGGCCGTGCAGTCGGCGGCGATCAGCAGCGAGGCGTTCTGGAAATAGGGGGCGTTGACCGGCACGAGTTTGATCTGCACCGGCCAAGAGGTGATGTTGGACGCCGGCGGCGCCGTGAGGGTCGCCGCGGCGGTCGGTGCGGCGGCGCCAGGCGTCTTCGGCGCGATCGCGCGAGCCATGGTGCCCGGACAGCCGCAGGCCAGCTTTTCCGGGGCGGCGGGGACCGGGGCCTTCCGGGCGTCATGAGCCTTGGCCGCGGCCACCTGCGCTTCGTCGAAGGCCGCCGCCTCGCGCTCGATGATCCTGATGGCGTCGGCCGGGCAGGCCGGCAGGCAGGCACCCAGTCCGTCGCAATAGCTGTCCGTCACCAGCCGCGCCTTGCCGTCGATCAGTTGCAGGGCGCCCTCGTGGCAGGCGGCGATGCAGAGTCCGCAGCCGGTGCATTTCTCCTCGTCAATCTCGACGATCTTGCGTTTCATGCCGTTCTCCTGGTTCTACGCCGGTCTTGGCCGCCGGTCCCCGTGACCAGCGAGTCCGCCAATGTCTGGAGCGTCGTTTCGGAAAGCAGTTTCCGCATGCGGGTATTCTGTTCCTCGATCGCCTGTCCGAGCAGGCAGCGGCCGCCGCCGCAAACAGTCTTGCGCAGCAGGCAGCCGGCGGGCGGCAGCTCGCCGAGCGCCTCGACAATGGCCATCAAAGTGATGTCGCGCGCCGGGCGCGCAAGGCGCGCGCCGCCACGGATGCCGCGATCCGTCGCCAGAATGCCGCCGCGCGCCAGCTTCTGCACGACCTTGGCCACATGGTGCACGGAGAAGCCGCAGGCCTCCGCCACCGAGCGCGTCGAGCAGCAGTCCTGCGGCTGGCGCGCCAGCCGCAGACTCATGTGCAGTGCGATCGAGATTGCCTCTGAAATGCCGAATAGACCGTTCATGGAAAAGCCGATTCCGTCGTAAATTGGTATCAGATTACCAGATTAGGGCGGACCTGTCAACGGGGGCAGGCAATTTTTTGTACACCGAGCCGATTGCGAGCCGATTGCGCTGACCACATTTCCTCTTTTGGGTCTGTCCTCTTGGGTCTTGAATTCGGATCCTGAATGTTATAATATAAAAAACTGATGCAGGGAACAACCACATGACAACTTTCAAGGTTCTGAACGCCCGCGTAGTTCTAGCGGTGCTGGCGTGCGTATTCACTGTGTCCGCGGCGTCCGCGAAGCTCGTCCCCGGACTGAAATTCGGCTATGTCACCGACACGGCCGGATACGGCACCGTGAAGGTGCCGGAGACGTGGAGCACGGTCTATGACCTCCAATGCACGACGAACTACAACTCCAGCGTGAACACGATTTCGAACACCCTGTGGTCGGCGAACCGCGTGAATTTCTACCAGGGCGAGATGTTTTTCGACGGCGGCACCTACCGTTTCGGGTACAAGATGTATTACAATGCGCAGGTCTATGTCGACGGCGTCCTCTACGGCGACTGTTCCGACAATGTGAGCGGCGATGTCTACATCACGGAGGCGCTCCGTCCCGCGCGCGGCTGGCACACCGTCAAGTTCGTCTTCCGTTCCGGCGCGAACGGCGCGGCGGGGCCCTACACCTACACCGCCGCCCACTGGAGCGGCGCCTGCGGCCTTGGCCTCTCCCGCGCCTTCGCCTACATGCCCTCGAAGTCGGGCGACAAGTACGCCTTCTTCCATGACGAGGGGACCGGCAACCTTTTCCGCCACGACGACGGCGAGGCGGGCGGCGCCGAACTCCAGATCCTCGCGCGGGGCTATCCCGAATTTGGCCTGATCCGCAACGACCTCGTCATTGGGACGCCGGTCGGCCTCTCTGCCCCGTCGGCCCCTGCGGGCCACGTCTGCACCGGTTTCCGCCTCACGGTGAACGGCGCGGTCACCAACGGTACTGCCACGACCTTCACCTATACCCCGGCGGACACGACCGGTGTTCCTCTGCTCGAATGGCTCTTCGAGCGCGAGCACACGCTCACGTTCACATGCGACCCAGCCAAGGGGAGCGTCGCCCCCGCGGACGCGACCGTCCGCCGCACCGGCACGGTCACCGTGACCGCGACGCCCGCCGCCGGCTACAAGTTCCTGATGTGGCAGGGCGACGCCCCCGAGCGCGATATCTTCAAGGCGACGATCGACGTCCCCGGCAACAAGCCCCGTGCCATGACGGCCCTCTTCACGCCCGACGTCGCCCTCGCCGCCAAGACCTACATCGGCAGCGACGGCATCTGGGAGACAGCCTCCAACTGGGATCCCGCCGGCGTGCCGACGATCTCCGACGCCGTTACAATCACCAAGAGCGGCGCCAAGGTCCTGATCGCCGCGACGGCCGAGGCCGGCTCGCTCCTCGTCGGCAACGGCGCGATCCTATCCATCAACGCCACCTCCGCCAACGCCGGCACCTTCCCGCGGGTGGCGGCCAACACCGCGACCACGGCCCCGTGGGGGATCCGCGTCGCCGGCGACATGGAGATCGCCGGGGCGTCGAAGGTCTACCTCGGCGGCTTCAAGCAGGCCAACCGGACCTATGTCGAGGTCGCGGGCAACCTGAACCTCTCCGGCAGCACCGCCGTCCTCGGGATCTTCGCCGGCCCGACGAACGCCGCCAGCGGCGTCTCGATGCGCTACGGCGGGGCCAACCTAGTCGTCGGCGGGACGACGACCATCGCCTCCGGCGCGCGGATCCAGCCCGCGGCCCACTCGAATAATGGCAGTGAATATGCGGACTACATCCACAACCAGGGGAACCCGGTCGTAATGAGCCTGCAGGATCTCGTCATCGACGCGGGGGGCTACATCGACGCCAACTATCTCGGCTATCAAGGCAAGCCCACAGGGCAGCCCAACGCCTGGGAACGGCGTGCGGACGTCTTCACCGCCACGACGCTTTCCTGGTGCAACCGCAGCACGATCGACGCCTATGTCGGCGGCAGCTACGGCGGCAAGGGTGGCCTCGGCTTCGCCAAATTCGGCTACGAGCTGGCCCCCGGTTTCCCCGGCGTCTCCGGCGGCAACGGCGGCAACAACGTCAAGGGCGGCGCCGCGATCGCCGGCCTCAACGGCACGGTCACCGCAGCCAAGTCGAACG
>CAYPJN010000376.1:0-3127 GCA_964411055.1 uncultured Lentisphaerales bacterium
TGAAGGTCCGGTTGCGGCCCTCCTCGAAGGCGCTGGTGCCGTGGGAGTCGCTCAGGCCGACGACGGGGAAGCGGTTGCCCTGCGACAGCTCCTGCGCCCAGCGCGCCACCTGGTAGTTGTTGGATCGCGACTGGTGCTTGTAGAATCCGCCGATCAGTTCGAAGGCGTCGAACTTGCGGCGCTGGAAGACGGCGGAGGCCAGCGCCTCGCAGATCACGTTCTGCGCGACGTACCAATAGGGGTGACAGAAGACGGCCAGTCCGCCGTTCCCGCGGATGCGATCGAAGACCCATTCGGAGGCCGCGACCGGGAAGGTGTCCAGACCCGGATCGAGGGGCGGCAGGCCCGCCTGGATGGCCTGGACCTCGCGGCGGTACTGCTCCTCGTCGGCGCGGAACAGGTCGTTCACGCTGCGGGTCGCGCCGAAGTTGATGATATGCACCGGATTGCCGGGCGAGTGGACCTCCTCGCCGGGATACAGGTGGTAATCGAGGCCGAACCGCTGCCAGAAACCGATGGCCTCGAGCGACGGCTCGTACCGCCCATGGTCGCTGATGGCGAGGAAATCGAAGCCGCGCTGCCGGTAGCGCGCGGCGACGTAGGCCGGGCACTCCTTGCCGTCCGAGCGCGTGGTGTGCAGGTGGAAGTCGCCCTTGTAGGGACGCAGCGCGAGGAGGTCGTCTTGCAGCGAATAGATACGGAACTCGACCGCCGTCTTGACCTGCGGATTCTTCGCGTCCGTGATTTCCGCGGTGACGACGTGCTCCTGCTCGCCGGCGAAGACGCCGCCGACCACGAGTTCGCCGCCCTCCAGGCGCCAGTCGAGCGGCTGGCGGTTGCCCGTGTTCCAGGTAAAGTTCCGGTGAGCGCCGTCGGCATAGTGTCCTTCCACGGGGATGTTGAAGACGTTCAGCCGCTCGGCCGGCGGGAAGGCGGCGTGCTCGAAGCGCGGGCGGATGCGCAATGTGGCCGGCCGGCCGGCCGGAACCACGCGTGGAAAGACTTCGTAGTAGTGCATAATTCTAGGGTCTCCTTTGGCGTAATGCTTCACACGTCGAGGCAGCGCTCGACGGCCGTCTGGTAGGCGAAGATCCCGGCCTGGCGGCCGACCGGGCTCGCGTGCAGTTCCTGAAGCGCGTCCATGACCCGCCCGGCCAGGGCGTCGTCGACGACCATGAGCAAGCCGGCGTTGGCTCCCGGCCAGATGTGGGAGTCCATGCGCGGGCCGGTCTCCGGCCCCTGGCCGACGATGCGCGGCCACTGGGTGAAGGCCGTGACGCCGGCCGAACGCACCGCCTCCAGCACCTCCTCCTCGACCGCCACGTTGAAAATCACAGTCACGGCCTTCATGCCGTCCTCCCTTCCAGGCGCCGGCGCTCGCGCCGCGTCTCCACCAGGTCGTAGATCACGGGGACGATCACGAGCGTCACGAGCGTCGAGACCGAGAGCCCGCCGCACACGGCGATTCCCAGCGGGCGCCACGTTTCGGAACCCTCGCCGTGCGAGAGGGCCATCGGCAGCATGCCCAGGGTCGTGGTCAGCGTGGTGATCAGCACGGGGCGCAGCCGCTGGCGCCCGCTGTTGACGATCGCCTCGCGCAGACGCTCGCCGCGGGCGCGCAGGATATTGATGTAGTCCACCAGCACGATGGCGTTATTGACGACCACGCCGATGAGCAGGATGCAGCCGATGTAGGTGGTCATGCTCATCGGGGTATTCGTCAGGTAGAGCGCCAGGGCCACGCCGCTGAAGACGAAGGGCATGGAGAAGAGGATGATGAAGGGATGGCGGAACGACTCGAACTGCCCGGCCATCACCATGTAGACCAGCAGGATGCCAAGGCCGATCATCATCTGCATCGTGCGCTCGGACTTCGCCTGCTCCTCGATCATGCCGCTGTAGGCCAGGCCGACGCCTTCCGGCAGCAGCACCTCCGCCGCCACGCGGCGGCGGATGTCGGCGAGGACATCGCCCTGCGGGCGGTCGATGGCGTCAAACTCGACCGTCACCACGCGCTCCTGGTTCTTGCGGTTGATCGTCACCGGCCCCATGCGTTCCTCGATCCCGGCGATCGCGTCGAGACGGATGCGGGCGCCCGCGGGCGTCGTGATTTCCGAGCGCCGGATGTCCTCGATGCTGCGGCGCTGCGGCTCGTCGAGGCGCAGCAGGACGTCGTACTGATCGTCCGCTTCGCGGTACTGCGTCGCCACTCCGCCCTGGAAGAGCGTGCTGAGCGACTGCGTGATCCCGTCCATCGTCAACCCGAGGGCCGTGGCGCGGAAGCGGTCGATCTTCAGGGCCAGCTCCGGGCGCCCGATGTCCTGCGAGAGGCGCACGTCGCGGCTGCCCGGCGTCTCGCGCGCGATGTCGGCGATCTGCCCGGCGACCGCCGTGGTCGTACGCAGGTCGTAGCCGTAGATGTCGATGGTCAGGTTGGCCGAGCCCCCGCGCAGCATGCGGTTGAGGAAGTTGTCGGAACTGGAGTAGACCTTGGCGATCTCGGGCCACTCGCGCACCCGGGACGTGATGCGCTCGCCGTACTGGTCGGTGGTCAGCGGACGCAGGGTGCCGGAGACGAGCCGCATCCGGATGCTGCCGGCGTGCGAGGAGCGCGAGCCGCCCATGCCGCCGCCGGGGCCGGCGTTGAGCGAAGAGACCTTGATGTTCGTGTCGCCGATCGTCTCGCGCGCCAGCGCGAGAATCCGCCGCCCCACCGCGGTCGTCTGCTCGTAACGTGTGCCGACCGGCAGTTCGTAGGCGATGCGCAGTTCACCGGTGTCCTCGCTGCCCATCAGCTCGGAGCCGATGCGCCCGAAGAGCAGCACCGTGCCCGCGATGACCGCCGCCGCCAGCGCCACCACCCACCACCGCGCGCGCAGCGCGACGGCCAGCAGCCGCCCGTAGCCGCTCTCGAAGGCCAGGAAGCGCCGCTCGGACCAGGCCTGGAAGCGGGCGACGAACCCCTCCCGCGGCTGTTCCTCCGCCGGCTTCAGCAGCAAGGAGGCCATCATCGGCGTCAGGTAGAGCGAGCAGAAGAGCGAGGCGCAGAGCGTGATCGTCACCAGGCCGGCGAGCTGCTTCATCATGATGCCCGAGACGCCCTTCTCGAAGACCAGCGGCAGGAAGA
>CAYPJN010000377.1:0-3127 GCA_964411055.1 uncultured Lentisphaerales bacterium
GCCGGGTCAGGCCGACGACGGTGTAGAAGTTGCGGCGGATCTGCAGGCGGTCCCCCAGCGCGAACCCGGCGGCGACATCGGCGACCGCCTCGTAATGGCCGCGGGTGATCTGGCGCCCGGCGACGAGATACGGCGGCCAGCCCGGCGTGCCCGGCTCGCCGGCCGCGATGCCGGCGACCATCGCGCGCACGTCCCGGTCCCCCTGGCGCACCTGCATCGTGAGATAGGTGATATTGGCCGCGCGGACGACGCCCGGCATCCCGCGGATGCCGCGCCAGACGTCGTCGTAGAGGCTCGACGGCTCGGCGTAGGGGCCGAGGGTGTCCTTCTGCACCACCCAGAGATCGGCGCCGCTGTTGTCGAGTAAGGCTTTGGCGTCATCCACCATGCCGCGATAGATGCCGGCCATGGACAGGGTGATCCCAATCAGCAACCCAAGCCCCACGCCGGTAAATACGAATTTACCCCAGGCGTGCATAATGTCACGGCCGGCTAGGCTGATCATCGCTTCCCTCCGCGAATCTGATCCACATCTTCGATACGACTGCGGGTACTCAATGCTTTTGCGCTATAGACGACGATGTGATCACCGGCCTTCAGGCCTTCGCGCACATGCACCTGACCGTCCAAATCCGCGGTGCCCAGCATGATTGGCGTGAAGTGCAGGTGGCCACGGATGATTTGCCACACACCCAATTTACCGCCGATGCGCTGGATGGCCGCATTGGGAATGCTCGGCCCGGACGGAAGCGCGGGTAAAGCAACGGTAACCTCGGCTAGTTCCCCGATGGCCGGCAATAGCGCCGGAACGGTATCGAATTCCACTTTGGCGAGAATCTCCTCCGTGACCGAATCGGCGAGCGGCTCGACGCGCAACACCCTTCCGGCAAGGACTCGATCCCCTTGTGAACGCAGCGTGATATGGCCTGAAAGTCCGGACTGCAGGCCAGAGGCATTCAATTGGTCGAACCGTACATTGATCCATAGACTTCCCGGATCGACCATCTCCACCACGGGTTGTCCCGCAACCAGTGTCGAGCCCGGTTCCGCCTGTCGGGACACCACAAGGCCATCCGCTGGAGCGATCAGACGCAGGTTTGCACGTTGCTTCACAAGAGCATCGCGGTCAAAACGTACGCGTGTCTGTTCATGCCGGATCGCATCCAGATTGGCTCGGGCGCTAGCAAGGCTCATCTCAGCAATTGCCCGTTCCTGCCGCTTTGCGTCGAGTAGCTCTGCGCTCGCCGTTCGGGCCTCTATCAGTTGTTCGTACCGTCGCGCTTGTGTCTCAGCGTAGCTGATTCGAGCCGTCGCATCCCCGACCTGCGCTTCGGCCACCGTCACCTGGGCCTCAGCGCGTTTCAAAGCAGCCTCCAGCGCGGCGATCCGATCATCAAGATCAACCGGATCCATTTCGCCGAGCACTTGACCGGCACTCACGCGGTCTCCTACATCCACGGACACCTGCTTGACACGTCCTGCAAACGTGGGCCCGATGCGGTAGGTATACCGCGCCTCTGCCGTGCCGATACCGAACAGCGATGGCATGATGGCCCGGTTCTCGACCACGGCTACGGTCACCGGAACCGGGGTCAGCGGACCCGATCGGAGCGCAACATAGATGAAAAGTACCAGCAGCGGGACAAGCACGCCGATCATGGCCAGTGTGCGAGGTTGGATGTGGAATCTTTTCATGGTGCTCTCCTGACAGCGCGGCGATAAAGGGCAAAGACTTCGCGGGCTTTCGTTCTGACGCTTCCGATGTTTCCTGAAACCAACGATTGCACCACCAAGCCTTGGATCATCCCAACGAACAACGTTGCGGCAGCTTTGGCATCCACCTCGGGATCTATTTCGCCCCCGACCTTTCCTTGTTCGATGAACGCCTGCAATTTCTTGACATACTGCTTCATGAATTGACGGATAGTGCGCTTGACAAGGGTGTCTTCGGCCCGCTGAAGTTCTCCAAATATGATTCGCGGCACTCCGGCGTGCCGCACATGGGACTCGATGTGCGCCATAAACACGCTCTCCAAAGCTTCAAGAGGCGACTTTGCCGTTCGCGCCGCCTCATCCACCCGCGCGAGCATGCGTTGGGTCACCCACTCTATGACCGCCTGCCAGATCGCGTCTTTGGTGGCGAAGTGACGGAACAACGCACCCTGCGTAATATGCATCTGTGCGGCAATGGCGCTGGTTGTGATTTCGGCAGGATTCTGGACAGCGGCCAGATCGAGTACGGCTTGCACCGTGGTCTCGCGTCGCTTAGCCGCCGGAAGACGTGTGCCTGATGAGCCTGATGGGGTCTTGTTCATAGAGAGTAATCTATTACTTACTAGGGAGCTTGTCAAGCGGGATCATGGGCAGCCATTTCTTGTGTGGCGTTCGCCGCATGGAAAACTAGGGAAGCAGGCTGCGCCACTTGCGCAGAGGAGGTCAGGAGCTTCGCCTGGTGGTCGCGGCCCGAGGTCGTTGTTCGTGAACGCGGAGAGGAACGCGCTCGGACGGGCGCGACGGCATCAAGATGTCACGGGAGCAACACGGCGATCACATCTTCCAGCGCCTGCCAATCCGGCATCTCTTCTGCCGCCTGGTAGCGGGTCCGGGCGTTCGGATAGCGGCATGCAACTCCGGCCATTCCTGGACCTCGTCCTCGGCCTCGAAGAGGTGCCCCACGGCGCGAAGACGAGAGGTGAAGATCTCGCGGCAAACTATTTCAGGAACAGTGCCTGCGGGATCTGTCCCGAAAAGTCGATCCCGTAGAATGTGTCCATCGCGGCTGGGATGCCGTGGTCGGTGACATCCTCGGGATGTCAGGCCATCAGGAACGTGCCGCGCGTGGCCAGTGCTGGCAGGCAGCTATCCCGTGGATTGGGCCGCCAACCGTCTCACCTCATGACCGAGAACCAGACCGCGTATTCCGGCTCGAAGACCAGTCCATAGGGCGTCGCCTGGGCATTGCCGGGGTAGGCGGTCACCTCATCCACGCTCAGGAACATCTGGATCGACGTCGGCCCGGCGGGCGTGAACGGCTCCCGCAAGTCGAAAACTGCGCCGGCCGAGTAGTTCCCCCCGCCTTTCAGAACCGTGTTCAAAATGCAGGTTGCGGATTCATTCCGGAAGGCCC
>CAYPJN010000378.1:0-3125 GCA_964411055.1 uncultured Lentisphaerales bacterium
CGGCGCAGCGTGGCGGGCGTGACCGGCCCCGCCAGGCCCCTGGGCAGCAGGTAATTGCGCGCATAGCCCTCGGCGACCTTGACGGTGGCGCCGGCGACGCCCAGCGCGGGAACGTCGGAGAGCAGCAGTACTTCAACAGACATGATGCCTTAGTCCCTTCTTGCGGTTCAGGCCAGCAAGCCCATGTTGCGCGCGCGCGTCACGCCGCGGCGGATCTGGCGCTGCTGGTGCGCCGTGACGCCAGTGAGGCGCGCCGGCATGATCTTGCCGAACTCCGTGACGAAGCGGCGCAGGAACTCGATGTCCTCGATGTCCACCACGTCGGTCGGCTCCAGGAAGCGCGAGCGCTTCCGCGCGTTGAGATTGTCCGTCTTGCTGCGTCGGCCTGTCCGACCGCCTTTTTCGCCAGTTCGCATGTTCGTGTCTCCTTGTCGTCCGTCGTTCCGGCACGGCGTGCCGGCTTGATTCGGGCTGCGTTGTTCTCAGAAGGGGAGGTCTTCCTCGTCGCCACCGGTCTCCGGCGGCGGTGTTTCGGCCGGGGCCGCGTGGACATCCTTATCGGCCGCGGATGCGGCGGGCGCCGCGGGCGGATTGTCGCCCTCCGCCGGTTCCGCGCGCCGCGGCCCGGACGAGAGGAACTGCACGCGGTCGGCGCGCACGCTGAGGCGGTTGCGCGTCTCCCCCTGGGGGTTCTTCCACTCGTCGTAGACCAGGCGGCCCTCGACGAGCACCGGGCTGCCCTTTGTGAGGTACTGGTTGCAGGTCTCGGCCTGGCGGTCCCAGGCCGCGACATCGACAAAGCAGACTACTTCGCGCGTCTGCCCGTCCTGGCGTCCGCGGTAGGTTTCGTTCACGGCCAGCCGGAAACGGGTGACCGCCGTGCCGGAAGGCGCGTGGCGCATTTCCGGCGCGCGGGTCAGGTTGCCCATGAGGATGACGCGGTTGAAGCTGGCCATGGCGCTGGCGCCTCCCTTGCGCGGTCAACGGTCGTCGGGCCGCTCGCCGGCCGCGTCCGTTGCGGCGGCGGCATTGGCGGCCTGCGCCGCGGCGGCGGCCTCGGCCTTCGCCTTGCGCCGCGCCGCCTGGTCGATCACCAGTTGTTCGCGGCGCTCGTCGACGGCGAGGATCTGGACGCGGAAGACCTCCTCCATGATCGCGTAGCGCGCGCGCAGGGCGCTGATCTTGCCGGGCTCGATGGCGAAGCGGATGCGGATGTAGACGCCGCTGTCGCGCTTGCGCATCGGCCGCGCGAAGTTGCGCTTGCCCAGCGTCTCGGAACCCACCAGTTCGCCGCCCAGGCGGGTGATCTCGGCGCCGACCTTCTCGACGAGCTTGTCCAGCCCCTCGTCTTTCGGCGCGTTCACAAAGATGTAGAGAGCGTCATACTTCTTCATCATGGGTTCAACCCTGTTCGTTGGTCACGGAAGGCTCCGCGCCCGCCGCGTTCCATCCGTTGTACCGGTTCATCGCCGCATCCACGCCCTGCGCCACCAGGCACAGGACGGCGTCGGCCGCCACGGCCATCGCCTGCCGCACGGCCGCTTCCTCGCCGGGCGCGAGCCGTCCCAGCACATGTTCGATCAACTCTTCTCCCGCCGCACCGCGGCCAATGCCCACGCGCACCCGCGCGAAGGCCTCCGTCCCGCAGGCGCCAATCACGGACAGCAGTCCACGATGGCCGCCCGCCCCGCCTCCCGGCCGGACGCGCACGCGTCCCGCCGGCAAGTCGGCGTCGTCCGCGACGATCACCAGGTCCGCCGGCGCCACGTCGTAGTAGCGCAGCAGCGCCCCGACCGCGTCGCCGCTCAGATTCATGAAGGTCTGCGGCTTCGCCAGCAGCAACTCCGCCCCTTCCGCCCTGACCCGCGCCAGGCTGGCCTTCAGGCGCGCCTGGCGGCGCCACGCACCATGCAGCCTGCCGGCCAGCAGGTCGAGCACCTCGAAACCGGCGTTGTGCGGCGTGCGCGCATACGCGGTTCCGGGATTGCCCAGCCCTGCCACGATCTTCAAGCCCATTCCAGAACCGGCCGGATATTACTTCTTCGCGGCGGCGCCCTTCTTCTCGGCGCCCTTCGCGGCGGCGCCCTTCTCGGCGGCGCCCTTCTCGGTGCCCTTCTCGGCGGCGCCCTCGGCCGCCGGCGCGGCCGCCTTGCCTTCCTCGCCCTCCGCCGGGGCCTCGGCGCCCTCGGCGGGCGTCTCCGCCACGACCTCCTCGGCCGTCGGCTCGACCACCGCCGCGATAGGCATGTCCCCGCGCGTGATCAGCGTGTAGCGATCGCCCAGCCGCAGGTCGGCCGCCGTCAGCGAGTCGCCGATCTTCATCGCGGAGATGTCGACCGTGAAGCTCTCGACAAAGTCGGCGGGCAGGCACTCGATCTGCACCTCGCGGGTCATCTGCGTCAGCACGCCGCCCTCGGTGCGCACGCCCTCGGCCTCGCCGGCCAGCCGGATCGTCACCGTCGCGCGCATCTTCCTGGACATGTCCACCTCGCCGAAGTCGACATGGATCGGATGGCCGCTGATGACGTCGCGCTGGATCTCGCGCAGCAGGGCGTTGACCGGCTGTCCCGCAACCTCGAGCACCACGAGCACCTGGTCGCTAGACTGGCCGCGGGTGGCCATCATGAAGTCGTGCGCGTCGAGCTGCAGGGTCTCCGTCGTCCGCGACAGGCGGGTCAGCGCCGCCGGGATCTGGCCCGCGCGGCGGACGCGCCGCGCCTCGCCGGAGCCATTCGCCGCGCGCGCGGCCGCCTGGATTCTGATTTCATTCGCCATGGCTTCTACCTCTACATCGGATCCTGCGGATCCTTACTCCAAACTACAGGTTGAACAGGGAGCTGACAGACTGGTCGTTGTGGATGCGCAGCACCGCCTCCCCGAGCAGGTCGCCGACCGAAAGCACGGTAACCGGCAGGCCGCCGGTCTCGCCGATGGGCACGGTGTCCGTGACCACCAGTTCCTTCACGGGCGACTGCCGCAGGCGCCCGAGCCCCTGCTCCGTGAAGGTGGCATGCGTGACCGCCGCGCGGACGCTGCGGGCGCCATGCTCCACGAGCAGCTTCGACGCCGCGCAGAGGGTGCCGCAGGTTGTCGCCATGTCGTCGACCATGACCACGTCCTTGCCC
>CAYPJN010000379.1:0-2573 GCA_964411055.1 uncultured Lentisphaerales bacterium
TCGTCGCGCGGCGGGTAGTCGCGCGCCTCGGCGTCGTCGATCATCAGCTTGGCGTCGTCATGGCTGTCGGCCGTCAGGCGGATTCGGATACGCCCCAGGAAGTTCTCGCGAATCGCGACGTATCGCGTGCCCGACTGGCCGGCGGCGTTGGTGAAGACGGCGATCGTCGTCCAGTTCTCCTGCACGCCCTCGTCCGTGCGCTCGACGGCGTAGACCGCGGTGCCGCCGCTGACGGTGTAGGAGAAGTTGATCGTGCCGATGCCGTTGGTCAGCACGGGCGAGACCAGCGCCTGGACCAGGCCGGGGTTGGCGCGGGACTTCTCGAGGTGCACATCGTTGCTGTTGGGATTGTAGGACGAGTTGGTGACGACACCCTCGAGCACCGCCCATCCGCGGTTGGCGTTCAGCCACTGGTACTGCTGGGCGGTGCCCGTCCAGTCGAAGTAATCCACGCCGCCCACCTCGGCGTTTTCGCTGTTGTCGGCGCCGCGCGTGTTGGCGCGCCACGGGTAGAGGCGCGGCTCGTCGATGGCGACATCCACATCGCCGGATTCATAACGGATTTCGACAAAGCCCTCGCTCCAGAGCTTCATGGATTCGCCCAGGCTGGCATAGCCGAGCGAGTTGACTTCGATACCGGCGTGCTTGAGCACCAGGTCGTCGACGTCGGGACGCGTCGCACCGGGCCGGCGCGGGGCGGTCCAGATCGACAGCTTCTGGGTCGGCACGGCGCGCGTCAGGCGCACGGTGCTCAGGTAGGTGACCGTCGACCAGCGGTTGCCCCCGCCGTCGGCGCGGACGCCGCCCAGATGCCAGGCGGAGACATCGCTGAAGCTGCTCTGGTTCAGGTCGTCACGAGCACCGACTTGATCATCGGCACGGCGTCGTGGGTCAGGAAGCCCACCGTGCCGCCACCTGTCAGGCGGTTGGCGCTGTCGCTGTCCGTGAAGGAGAACACGGATGTGTCGACCTTCACCCCGATCGTGACGGTGCCGGAGACGGAGATCTCGACCAGCTTGTCGGTGATCAGCCTGCCGGTCATCGTCTGGGTGGTGCCGATCTTCGTCGGCGCGGCCACCCCGGCGTTCCAGCGCCACACCTCTAGGTTTAGCCGGTTGTCCGACTGGTCGCCCGCCGTCTCGTTGCCCTGGATCAGGCGCACCTCGTAGAAGCTCGCGCCTAGGAAGTAGTCGGGCTGGAAGCTGACCAGCGTCGAGATGTAGGGAAACTCGGGGGAGAGCTGGTCGGCGCAGAACGTGGCCTTGATCTGCTGTCCGTGTCCCCACCCGTAGCCGTTCTTGTAGACGGCATAGTACGTGTCGTTGATGCTGGCGCGCGCCGCGTAGGTCAGCTTCTCGATGCCCATGGTTAGCGAGTCGCCGCTGTTGCCGACCCAGCCGGCGGCGAGACGGTTCAACAGCAGCGCCCGGTTGACGACCGTGGCCGGCAGGGTGTTGATCTTGCGCTCCGCCACCACGCGCGCCTGCTGCGCCAGCCAGCCGTTGGCGGTCTGGAAGACGGTCGGGGAGTATGCGGCCGCGGGCGTGTCGTTCTGGAAGGGCTCGCCCTTGGTCTGGTCCCAGGTGTAGCCGTCGTCGGGCCAGGCGTCGAAATCCTCGCTGAAGACCTTGACGGCATAGAGGCCCAGGCTCTCCTCGAATTCCGTCTTGCTGGCCAGCCACTCATCGAAATTCTGATAGACGGCGCGCTTGCCGATGTAGTCGCGGTCGACGGTGTTGAGGCGCATCAGCAGGAAACCCTCGTACTCCATCTCGGCCACGATGGCGTTCGTCGCGTTGACCTCCACTATCCCGCCGATTGGCGGGTTGGCGAAGCTCTGGTCGTTGTCGCCCCAGACGACCGGTGTCTCACAGTAGGCCGGCGCGTCGTTGGTGTAGCGGTTGAGGCCGGTGAAGTACCAGTTCAGGTTGGTGATGCCCGTGACCAGTGTGATGCCCTGCCAGATCTCGTCGCCGACGAGATCCATGGGCACCGAGGCCTGGATCGGCGTGGCATCGACCCAGACTTCGCCGTATTCCGAGCGGAAGGACCTGACCTGGTAGCGGGAGGTAAAGAAGGTCGGGGGGCCGGCCAGCGGTTCGCCGTTGGCCCAGTAGTTGGGGCTCAGGTTCTCGCTGAAGGTCCCCTGCACCCCGGCGCCATCCGGATCACGCGAATAGTAGAAGCCGTCGAAATCGCACTTGTAGTAGTAATAGACGTAGCCCGGCTCGAAGCGGGGTATCTCGCCCTCGTAGACCCCGTTGCCCACGGGATACATGTTGGTGCTGAGCCAGGTTCCCGTCGGCCGCATGCTGGCCTGCTGCACCCACTGGTAGAAGACCCTGACCCGGTGGTTGATCGCCGGGGCGTTCGGATTGTTGTCGATCACCGCGCAGCGCATCCGCACCTCCTGGTCGCGGGACGGGTAGCCCGGATTGCGCAGCCGCTCCTCGATGCGGACGTCGGCCGGGGGATGGGAGATCACGATGTTGTCGAACGCGATGGTGCCGTTCAACTTACCAGGGGAGTCATCGTATAGGCTCGCCTCAGACCTGAAAAACCGGACAAACCTG
>CAYPJN010000379.1:2583-3124 GCA_964411055.1 uncultured Lentisphaerales bacterium
TACTTTACGTCGGAGGGATCCATGCCATCTTGCTGGGTGACATCAGCTGGCCCGGCATTCTGGTACTTAGTGTAGCTAACCCTCGGATACACGAGGACCTTAACCGTTGTCCAGTCGTTGATGCCTGGAACGTCATTCGTCGAGACCTGAACCAGAACTCGACCGGTATGATAAGCACTATACATCATCGACGTGAAATAGATGGTTCCAACTCCACCCGTTAGCCGTGGCGACTGGATGTATGCACCCTCGATGGCAAGCAATTGATAAACAGGTGTAGTGCCACCGTCAGGAACCCGAGTCGTCAACGGGTTCCGGTAGATCCCGCTGCCCGTCCAGGCACCGCTGTCCACGTCGAAATGGTAGTTCGACCCGCCGTCCGAGATCCACGTGGTGGTGAAAGGCATGTAGCGTCCGCTGCCGATGGAGGGCAGATCGCTGACCGTGTAGGACGCCACGGCCGACTCCTGCACCTCGACATCGTTGAAGCGGCAGGAGACCCGGTACTCGACCGTGCCCGCGGCCAGCGCCGGAATCTCCC
>CAYPJN010000380.1:0-3115 GCA_964411055.1 uncultured Lentisphaerales bacterium
GTTCAGCATCCGCGTCAGCATCGACGGCCGCAGTTGGCGCACGTCAATCGCCATGGGCAGCCTCCCGCGCCAGCCAGGCGGCGTAGTGGATCAAGTTGACCGTGCCGTCGGCGTTGGTGGGCGCACCGGCCTCGATGTCGGCCTTGACCATCGCCTCGGTGATCCCCCGCTGCCCGGCGGCGGCCAGGAGTCGCGCGGCCTGCGCGGGCGTCAGCGCCGTGATTCGGTGTGTGGATTCATCGGTCATGCCGCCACCTTCCCGGGTTTCGGAGTATATATCAAGAGGGCGCCGCGCACCCGGACGGGGTTGCCGACTGCCGTCCGGCCGGTGCGCCGGGCACACGCAGCAACCGTTCCAGGTGGCGGACACCAGGCCGGAAATAAAAGTTCAGAAAGATCGATCATTCCAGTTGATGTTTCCGGCCCTTCGAGCAAACATGCGACCTGTAAAAAGCAACGCAATCGGTTGAACCGGAAGGACTTACGATGAAGAGGAACGACACCATGACGACACGCAAACAGATCGAGGCCGAGCGCATCACGCGCCAGCTCAAGCAGACCGCCGCCGAGCGGTACGCCGACCAGCGCGGCGATATCGCCGTCCTGATGGACTGCATCCAGATGGAGATCGACGCGCACGCCGAGCGCGCCGCCGCGAACCCGGACGACTGGGGTTACGTCGGGGACATGGGCCGCATCCGCGAGTCGATGCGCGAGATCCTCCAGACGCTCCTGATCGGGCGGCACGGCTGGACGGAGATCGAGACGGCGCGGTTCGTCGCCGACCACCTCGAGGCGATGCGCGATGACCGCGCCGCCCGGAAGTGACACAGACCAGAACAGGAGACGACCATGACCAAGAACGATGCACAACACACCCCAGGCCCGTGGAAGGCCGTCGAGGCCGCCTACAACCCCGCCGGATGGCTCTGGGTCCAGAACGGACCCGGCGCGCTGCTGGCCGACGTCCATCAGAACGCCAACATCCCGCTGGCGGCCAGGAACGCGAACGCCCGCCTGATGGCGGCCGCGCCCGAGATGCTCGCCGCGCTCGAGTACTACGCGACGGACCGGTCCATCAACGGCGAGGTGGCGCGGGCCGTCGTCGCCAAGGCGCTGGGCCGGGAGTGAGAACGATCTTGGCCGGGGCATGGCGCCGCCGGCCGCAACGGGAAGAGGAGAGACGCGATGAAGAAGGATGAAGTTCAAATCGGCGCGACGTACCAGGTGAGTGTCACCGGCAAGCTTGCGCCCGTCAGAATCGTGCGCGGGAATCCGCACGGCGGATGGAACGGCGTGAACGTCGACACGAAGCGCGAGGTGCGCATCAAGAGCGCACAGCGCCTGCGCAAGCGCCTCGACGCCGTGCCGCGCGCGCTGCCGAGCGAGCGACTCGGCGTGCCGCCGACCACGCCCGGCGTGGACGCCAAGGTCCAGGCCGCCGAGGAAGCGGCGGCGCCCAATCCGGCCGCCCAGGATGCGCCAGGCGCCGCGCAAGCCCAGGAGGCGTCCAAGGATGCCGGCCCCGGGACCGGGTGCGCCACGGGCGATCCTGGCGCGAAGGCCGCCAAGGCCACCTGTCTGCGTGAGGACACGCACAGGCAGATGAGCCTCCTGGACGCGGCGGTCGCCATCCTGTCGCAGGGTTCCGGCAACCCGATGGGCTGCAAGGACCTCGTCGCCGAGGCGGTCAACCAGAACCTCTGGGCGCCCCGCGTCGGCAAGACGCCCGCCAGCACGCTCTACGCCGCCATCCTGCGCGAGATCACCACCCGGGGCGACAAAAGCCGGTTCGTGAAGACCGAGCGCGGCAGGTTCGCCCTGATGGACAGCGTCTACGCGCGCGAGTTCGCGGCGAAGAGCGGCGGCATGGCGTAGGCCGACGTCACGATGGACGTCGCACGCCCCGGCATGCCGCCAGCGCACGGCGTGCCGGGGTTCTTTCGCATCGCCCCTAGTCAGGGTTGCTTTACTAGCTTCGCCCGCTAGTAAAGCCTGTGTACCTGGAGAACATGGCGACCGCCGCGCGGCATGCCGATGGAGCCGGACGGCATCCCGATCTACCTTGTGGCCCGCCGGATGGCACGCGGCCGGACTGCACCCTTGACAATCGTACTCACATGGGATATACATTGTGTCATCCAAAGAGAGAGGTGCGCCATGATCAAGACCCTGACCAAGCACGGCAACAGCTACGCGATGGTGATCGACAAGCCGATCCTTGAATTGTTGAACACCACACCCGATACGCCCTTCGAGATCATTTCCGATGGGCGCTCCCTGGTGCTTACGCCGGTGCGGTCCGAAAAGGACGCCCGGAAGTTCGACGAGGCGGTGGCGATGGTTCACCGGCGGTTCGGCAAGGCCATGAAGCGACTCGCGGAATAGGCTATGGAGACGCCCCGATTCCTGGACATCGAGCAGGTCATGCGGCTGCATGCCAGCATGATCGAGAACTACGGGGGACTCGACGGCATGCGCGAGGCTGGATTGCTCCAGTCGGCTGTCGCCATGCCGCAGATGACCTGTGGTGGGCATTTTCTGTGCTCCGATATCTTTGAAATGGCCGCCGCCTATCTCTTCCACATCGTCCAGAATCACCCTTTCCTCGACGGCAACAAGCGGACTGGTGCGGCGGCGGCCATCGTGTTCCTGGCGATCAACGATACCGAGATCGAGGCCGACGAGGATGGCCTTGCCGACCTGACCCTTGCCGTGGCGCAAGGGCAGGCCGGCAAGCGCGAGATTGCCGATTTCTTTCATGTACGCGCTCATTGACTGACGCCCACGGTTGCCACCTCCACGGCAGTCCCGGCCTCACCCGGGGCTGCCGCTTCCGCTTCCGGCCCTGGTATCCGCTCGGCCTTCCCGCCGGTGAACTCCGACCACCGTTTGACGATGACGTCGCAATAGAGCGGGTCGAGCTCCATCAGGAACGCCTTGCGGCCCGTCTGCTCGCAGCCGATGAGCGTCGATCCGCTGCCGCCGAAGAGGGCCAGGACGTTCTGGCCCGGCAGCGACGAATACTGGATCGCGCGCACCGCCAGTTCGACAGCCTTTTCGGTCAGGTGGATCATCGCCTGCGGGCTGACCTTCTTGACGTGCCAGAGGTCCG
>CAYPJN010000381.1:0-3112 GCA_964411055.1 uncultured Lentisphaerales bacterium
GACAAGCAGGCCGGTCTGCGCTGCACCATGCGCGCGGCGCTCGCGCGGAGGGAGTTTTTCCGGAAGCATCTTCCCGACGCCGTGCCGTACGCCATCTATTTTTCCGAGGCCGGCGCCTTCCCGCAGATCGGCTTCGACCAGGCCGAACTCGCCGAGGGCGCGCAGCGCATGGGCGCCAAGGTTTTCGCACACGGTTTTTCCGCCAACACCTACTGGTCATCCTCCATCCAGGACATGCAGTCCACTACCTCCATCGAGCGCTTCGACGGCGACACCTGGCACGCCGGCGGCGGCGAGGTCATCAACTACGCCTATCCCTTTCCGGGCCCCGAGAATCCCGAGCACTTCCGGCGGCTCTGCGGCTTCGACCAGTACAAGGCCGGCCGGTTCGACGGCCACATGCTCCACGGCTTCATCGCCGGCCGCACCCCGTGGAACGAGTTCTCCGACGACCCGGGCGGCGACGGCAACTACCGCAACTTCTGCATGTGCTATCCCACCGGCGGCGATCCGCTCTACAAGATCGCCTGGGAGGGTTTGCGCGAGGCCTACGACGACCTGCGCTACGCCACCCGCCTGAAGCAGATCGCCACCGCCAACATGGAGGCCGCGGACATCGCCCTGCGCCGCGAGGCCCGGCGCGCCCTCCTGTGGCTCGATCTGCTCGACGGCAAGAAGTGCGACCTCGACATGACGCGCGCCGGCATCGCCGGGCGCATCATCCTGCTGCAGGATATGGTCGCGGGCCGCGGCGGCGTTCTGCCGCCGGCGGAACAGGCGGCGGCGAAGCAGGGGAGGAAGACGCCATGAAGGCAACAAGACCGGACCATGATTTCCGTCCGCAGGCTGCGGGACGCGCGCCATCCGCCCGGCTGACTGCCACGGCGCGCGGCCTGCTGCTCGCGGCCGTGCTCCACGCAGCGGCGGCCCACGCCCAGGCGCAGGACGAGAAGAACGTTATTGACGCCAAGTGGCGCCATCTGCCGCAGGATCCCGGCGAGTTGCTCGTGTCGGATCCCGGCGCATGGAACTTCAACTTCCGCCCGTACGGATCGTCGGCCAACCTGCTCTGGACCGACCCGATCGTCCAGCGCGCCGCGGCCAGCGGCGAGGAGGTCGGCGACAAGCGGCCCACGGCCATAAACGTGACCTGCAACGAGGAGGGCTTCACCGTGCTCGTGCTGTGTGTCGAGCCCCTGCTGAAGACATACATGGCCACGACCAACGCCTATCCCTGGCAGAGCCTCGAGTTTTTCTTTCTCCCCGGCGACGCCGACACCTGGAAGATCGAGCACCACTTCATGTTCTTCTACGGGAACGGCAAGCTCGACGAATACTCCTGGTTGATGCAGGACAAGACCTTCCGGCCGATGCTGCCGCACATCACCCACGCGGCGACGCCGTACAAGGACAACGCCCTGGTTGTGCGCTTCACCTTCGACTGGGCCGGGCTCTTTGACAGGCTGCCCTTCACGGACAAGCGCGACAACTTCTGGCGGCTCTCGATGATCCGCTGGAACGGCGGGCAGACCTGGGGCGGGGTGGTGCACCAGCAGAACCAGGCCGGCTACATCCGCTGGCCCGACTTCACGCCGGAGCAGAAGACGCGCATCATGCGGCGCACGCTCGAGAAGGGCTGGGCACAGTTCAACGGCGCGCTTGGCAACCTCCGCTACGGTATCAATGGCTGGAGCATGCCAGGCATCTACACCAACCGCGCGTGGATCGCCGCGGAGAACGCTGCCGCGCCGCGCTCCTACGTGAACTTCAACGAGGATCCCGATTTCCGCGCCACGCTCGCCGGGCTGGAGGCCGAGCGCAAGGCCCTCGCCTCCACCCTGGCGGTGTTCGGATCGCTGCCCCCGGAGGAGCAGTGGCGGTTCTACCGCCGGGCTGCCGACATGCTCTTCAATTTCGAGTACGACGTCGAGGCCGCCTACGCCAAGTACCAGGCAAACTCGCTTTTTAAGGCGAAGTAGGTAAGGGAGCTGCAAAATGAACGTCAGGTCCTATAAGTTCGCAATCGTCGGCTGCCTGCTGCTGTTGGCCGCTGGCGCATCGTTCGCCGACGCCGCCGCCGACGCTGCGGCCGCCGAAGCCAAGAAGCGTGTCGCCGCCGAGGAGGCGGCACGCAAGGCCGCCCAGGAGCTGCGGCAGCTCGTCAATCGTAACAACCAGGAAATCAACGGAATCTGCGGGCGACTGGCGGAGGGGCAGTTCAACAAGGATCCGATCGCGTTCGAGTCGAACGCGACGCACGCGGTCAAACTCATGCAACTCCCCGTCGAAAAGGGGCGTCCCGACTCCAAAACCCTGACTGATGTCTACCTGAGCATAATCCGCGGCCGCACAAGTCCGATGCAACCGCGTTATTTCGAGCAGGTCAAGAAGTGGCTCGATCTCGCCGACCATGCCGCCGACAAGCCGGTTCTCAAGGCCAACGTGGCTTTCGCCCGCGCCAAGTTCAACTATTTTGCCGCGCTTGACGACGACACCGAGAAGCCCAGGAAGGCCCTCCTCGACGTCTTGAACATCGCCGATCTCACCCCCGATAATAAGCTCGTCTTCGTGGCTGAGATTGCCGCTCTCGGGCTGATTGAAAATTATACCTACGAGAATGAGGGCTGGAAAATCGCTGGCCCGGTTCCGGAACTTCACGCGCAATACTATGGGCAACTGTGGAATGTCCTCCAGAAGGGCGGCTCCATGCTCGATCCGATGTTCTCCAACGAGCACCGTCTCGAGGTCTGCGACAAGGCGCTCGCCGACGACGCCGTGAAAAACAAGGACACCTTCTTGGATTACAAGCTCCACACTCTCAGTAAAATGTTCCGCCATGATGAAGTCGAACAATTACTTCTCGACCGCGCCGCGACGACCAACATGCAGTCGCGGGCCCAGTGGTCGGACAAGCTCGGAAACCACTACATGGAACGGTCGCACCGCTACTACAGCGAGCGCGATCCCGTTTACCTCGGCAAGGCTGCGGCCGCCTACAATGTCGTCCTGGCAATACAACCGAATGATACCCGCTGTCTCGAGCGCCTCGTGGAAATCGCCATGATCCGCAAGGATTACGAAGCGGCCGAGAGCAGTGTCAAACGCTATATCG
>CAYPJN010000382.1:0-3102 GCA_964411055.1 uncultured Lentisphaerales bacterium
CCGCAGAGATCGAGAAATTCGTGGGTGCCGAAGTGGTTGTTCTCCGTCACGCCGCCCCAGTGCGTGTTGATCATCGACGGACGCTTCTCACGGGGACCGATCCCGTCCATCCAATGGTATTCGTCGGCGAAACAGCCGCCGGGCCAGCGGAGGTTGGGTGCGCCGATCGCGCGGAGGGCGGCCACCACGTCGTTGCGGATGCCGCGCGTGTTGGGAATCGGCGAATCCTCGCCGACCCAGAACCCGCCGTAGATGCAGCGGCCGAGGTGCTCCGAGAAATGGCCGTGCAGGTGGCGGCTGATGCGGGCCGGAGAATCTTCAGTCCGGATGCGAAGCGTGGTCGTCATGCGGGTCTCCTAGGGCGCGAAACGAAGTTCGCCCCAGTTTCGCGGTTCCATCATCAGCTCGTGGACCTCGTCGGCGACGATGCCGACGGCCTGGTTGCTCCAATGCAGGCGCGCTTCGGTGTCGGCGCCGGCCGCGTCGCTGAAGGTCGCGCCGAAATCGCCGCGCAGGGCGACTTCGGGCTTCGGATCGAGGCCGAGCGCCGCCAGCGGAACCGCCGCCTCGACGGTGTACCGTCTCTGATCGCCGCCCACCGTGACCCGGATGTCGGCGTCCGGCACGACGCCGACATACTCCATCGTGTAGCCGTCGCGAACCACGCCCGAGAAGAAGGTCCGCGGCTTCTTCTCCCCGCTCACGCGGCGGTAGAGGACTGCCGTCGGCTTGCCGCCGAGGTTGCCGATCGAGAGGCGCAAGTCCCCCGCCACCGCCTCGGCGCGGGCCGGATCGGCCGCGGGGTCGGTGCCAAGTTGGAAGTCAACTGTGTCGCCATACGTGTAGAGCACCGCCGCCTCGGTCGCCCCGTTGCGCCACGGGGTGGCGTCCTCGACCTCCCAGCCGAGGTGCAGACGCGTGGCGTCAACCGCCGCGGCCACGGCCACGCCCGCGCCGGGGGGGCCGAAGCGCGCCAGCGGCGCCCGCCCGAAATCGCGGGTCAGATCGCCGCTGAAGGCCGGCTTGCCGGCGGGGATCGTCAGCGTTCTGAGTCCAGCCTCCGCCTGCAGCAGCCTGCCGCGGATCGCCTCGGCCTCGCGGCGCTGTTCCGGCGTGAGCGAGACCGTTCCCGCCCCGGCCGGACGCACCGTGTCGAGCCCCGTCGCCTTGAAGGCCACGAAGGCGTTCTGCCCCGCCTGGACGTAGAGGTCGCCGGCGGCGGTCAGCGTGATCGAGCCGCCGAAATCCTCGGTGCCGCCGCCGGACGGGATGTCGTCGACGCGGATGCCGGGGCGGAGCGGCGGCTCGGGCCAGATTCGCTTCACGGGATCGCTTTGGAACAGGTGGGTCAGGTAGAACCCGCGCCCCGTGAGCAGGTGCCATTCGCCCTTGTCGGTGGGGATCGCGAAGAGGTCGCCGACCGGCGGGGGCAGCGGCACCGAGCCGACGATGTCGTAGGCGGCGCGGATCAATCCGCGGGCCGGAGACGGCGCCCTGTGGCCGCCGTGGACGCCGACGAAGGTGTTGGGGTAGGTCCAGATCAACTTGCCGGATGCCGTGTCGAAGCACTGGAAATCGCTGTGGTCCTTGCCGTAGTGCCCGTTGTAGAGCATCAGGCGGCCGCCTTCGGAGCCATGCCCGCGCGGCGCCCCCATGCCGCCGCGTTGGTCAACGTCGTCGGGACAGGGCAGGCGCTGCGCCCGCGACGGGTCGTAGACCGGCGCGCCGCAGGCGGTGAATGAGGCCGGCGCAAGGCGGTACCGGCTGCCGCCGAAGGCGAGGTCGCGGGTCATCGGCATGTACCAGCCGGTGATCCACCCGCCCAGTTCGACCGGATGCGTCTTCACCTCCTGCGGCTGCTCCGCGCCGTCGTCGTTGGCGTCGGCCCAGACGCAAAGCCCGGTGATCCGTTTCGCGTGCCCCTCCCCTTCGGTCGTGGCCGACAGCCTCGTGCGCAGCTTCCACGCCCCCGGCGCCAGGCGCTCGTAGAGGTAGACCGGAGCGAAGCCGTGCCAGTCCGCGGCGACCGCCGCGTAGAGCCGTTTGCCGTCGGGGCCGAGGCCGAAGCGGGAGACATGCACCCGCTCGCGGTGGAAGACGCCGACGCAGTCGGCTCGCCCGGTCGCGGGGTCGATCCTCCACTCGCATCCCTGGCCGATCAGCGTCAGCGGATCGAGCGGGGAGATGGCGCCGCCCACCGCGCCGTAGTCGGTGGGGCCGAAGAATTCCCGGACGAAGGCGCCGGTCGCGGCGTCCCACATCGAGAAGCGCCGCGGCATGTCGTCGTGCTCGGCCACCCAGAGACGGCCGTCGGCGCTCACCCGCAGCGCGTGGATGAAGCGCATCCCCTCCCGCTGCCAGGGACCGAACAGCGGCCGTCCCCCCGGCCGCCCGATGCGGCGCACCGGCTTGCCGGCGCGGTCGAAGACCTGCACCTGGTTCGCCGCTCCGCCCAGGCCGACGTAGATGCTCCCCGCGGCATCAAGAGCGATCCCGGAGGCGGCGGCGAGTCCGGATACCACCGTCCCGCGCTTTTGCAGGCTCGCGTCGAAACGAAGCACCGCCTGGCCCGCCGAGACGACATAGATCTCGCCGTCGGAACCGACTTCGAGATCGCCCGGCGCGTCCACCGCCGCCTGCGCCACGAGTCTGCCGGTGGCGCCGTCGAGCGCCAGCACGACGCCGCCCGCGCCGTAGGCGAGGTAGAGGCGGCCGCCGGCCGCGTCCATGCCGCTGATCCCGTTGGCGTCGGCCTTGCCGGAGGCGGCTTCCGCGAACGGCACCAGCAGGGGTTTCAGATCCAGAGTCGCCTCCGACGATCCCTCCCAGGGGGTGAAGAGGCCGCCGTCCGTCGTCAGGCGGTAGACCACGTTCTCGCCCTGCTGGCGGTCGTTGACGTACAGGACGCCATGGTCGGCGGCCAGATGGTGGGCGTTGCCGAAGCCCCCCCGCTTGTGCCGCCACACCACGCCGCCCTCCGGATCGACGGCGACGACGGCGCGTCCCGACTCGGAACCGCCCCAGCCGAGGAAGACGCGGCCGCCCGCCGCCGCCACGGCCGCCGGGTGCCCCTGATCCCCGCCCCAGCCGCCACCGGGCGTG
>CAYPJN010000383.1:0-3097 GCA_964411055.1 uncultured Lentisphaerales bacterium
CGCCATGCCCCCTTTTCATGCGCTTCCCGCGCCCCCCCTGTGGCTAGCCGATTACAACGAATGCGATCCAGTGGATCGCCCTCAAGCCGTCAGCGGGCGCTCGTCCAGGACGGCATCACGAAGAGGCCGCGCCAGCGCCGCGCCAGCAGATACCCGGCGAGGCCGCCGACCAGATGGGCGGCGTAGGCCACCTGCCCCCAGCCCACGACCAGCTGCACAAGGGTGATCGCCATCAGCAGCAGGGCGAGGGTCCGGGCCTTCAACCGCAGCGGGATGACGAAGAAGAGCAGCAGGAAGAGCCTCTGATCGGGACAGAGCGCCGCGAAGGCGCCGATCAGGCCGAAGACGGCCGCCGAGGCGCCGACGCAGACCCCGAAGGCGCCGATCGGCTGGCTCTCCGCCCAACGCTGCACCAGCGGCGCCCAGAACCCGCCCGGCAATCGCCCCAGGGCGAGCCAGAAGCGCGGCTCCAGCCAGTTGAAGAGCATCCAGCCCAGGCCGCCAAGTATGCCGCTCAGCAGGTAGAGCAGCCAGAAGCGCCGCGTGCCGATCAGCCGCTCGACCGCGGAACCGAAGAAGAGCAGCGAAAACATGTTCAGGAAAAGGTGCGCCAAAGAGCCATGCAGGAAATTGTAGGTCACCGGCTGCCAGAAGCATCCCGCGCGCAGGAGCGGCCAGTGGAGGCCGAAGACCGGCGCCAGCAGATTGCCGAACCGGTAACCGGGCGGAAACGCCAGGTGCTGGGCGACGGACTGAACCAGGAAGACGGCCACGCAGATCCAGGCGATCCGGGTGACTGCATGACTGAAGCGCGGCGCCGCCGGACGGCGGAATTCCCAGTGGCGTCCACGTATCACAGGCATCGTCCGGCCCTCCCCTCAGGACTTGCGGGCGGTCATCAGCACATGCGGCATCGGCGGCGGCGCGGGGCGGGCCTCGATCCCGCCAAAACCCGCCGCCGCGAGCCACCCGGCCATCTCGCGCTCGGAAAAGACCCAGCCGTGCTCCATCGTCAGGGCCATGTTGAGCGCGAAGAGCGCCGCGAAGGCCGGACGGGCATGGGTGTCGTCGGTCATCAGGTCTAGAACAAGAATGCGTCCTCCCGGCTTCAGGGCGGCATGGGCGCGCCGCATCAGGTCGGCGATCGACTCCGGCGGCTCCTGGTGCAGGACGCCGAAGAACGTCAGGACATCCCAGGGACCCTCGAAGGGAGTCGTATGGTAGTCGCCCGGCCGCGTCGAGACGCGTTCCGCCATGCCGGCGCCGGCAATCAGTTCCCGTGCGACATCGACAATGGCCGGCAGATCCAGCACCGTGCCGTGCAGCCCCGCGTGCGCCTGGGCCATCAGCACCGCGTAGGTGCCGGGGCCGCCGCCGACATCCAGCAGCCGGCGCGCGCCCCCCAGGTCCAGCATCGGCACCACCGCGCGCCCGATGCCGAGGGCGCGCCCGTGCATGGCCTGCACGAAGCGCCGTGTCCGCTCCGGGTCGTCGCCGAGGTGGATGGACGGCGGCTCGACGGGCCGCCCGGTGCGCACGCGTTCGGCGAGCCGCCCCCAGGCGCCGTAGACATCCTGGTTGTAGCGGATGGCGCGGGTCAGATCGTGCGGCCCCCCCGGCACGAGCGTCGCCCCCGCGGCCGGCGTGTTGCGGTAGGCCTCGCCCGCCTTCTCCAGGAGGCCCAGCGCCACGCAGCCGTCGAGCAGCAGCCGCGTGCCGTGCAGATCAAGCTTCAGCGCCGCGGCCAGCGCCGCGGCCGTGGCGCCGGGGGTCTCGGCGAGCCGGGCGAAGAGACCGCAGTCGAGGGCGGCGAACAGCGTCGCCGAGCCATAGTACGCGCTGGCCAGCGCCACGATGCCGCCGGGATCGAGCGGTGAGGCCGCCGGGGCGGCGCGGCGTGCGGTCGGCTCCATCAGGCGCGCACACCCTTCAGCAGCGCCTTGACCGGCAGCGCGCCGACGATCGGCCGCGCGTAGGCCAGGAAGGCCTCGGTGACATCGTTGCCGGCGCGGTTGATGAAGGCGGCCGGCAGGTGGCGGGTGTTCCGGGCCACCTGGCGCAGCGGCACGACGGCGTAGGTCACGCCGTAGCGCGCGCCGGGCCGGCGCCGGATGGCGACCGAACCGCAGGTGTGGCGGCCGCCCAGCGCCGCCCGGAAGGCCGCCTCGCCGACCTCGCGCGCCTCGCGCGCGTCGACCGCCGAGGCGATGCCGGCGAACGAGCGCTGCAGGTAGCCGAAGGTGTCGGCACGCACGCGCTTGATGCCGCAGCGGTCGCGCACGAGTCCGGCCAGCAGGTCGCCCAGGGCGCCCGTGCCGCTGAGCTGCACGTTGCCGTGCGAGTCGGTCTCCTTCGAGAACTTGGCGGCGATCGGCTGGCCCTGCGCATCGGCAATGCCCTCCGAGACCGCCACGACGCAGCGTCCCAGGCGGCGGTGGACCGCCTGCACGTCGGCCACGAAACGGTCGGGATCGAAGGGCCGCTCCGGCACGTAGACGAGGTGCGGTCCGTCGTCGGGCGCGGTGCGCGCCAGGGCCGCGGAGGCGGTCAGGAAGCCGGCGTGGCGCCCCATGATCACGTCGATCTTCACCCCGCCGAGCGCCCGGTTGTCGAGGTCGTCGCCCATCAGCGCGCAGGCGACGAAGCGGGCCGCGCTGCCGAAGCCCGGCGTGTGGTCGTTCTGGCGCAGATCGTTGTCGATGGTCTTCGGGATGTGGAAGCAGCCGAGCGTGAAGCGCGCCCGGCGGGCGGCCTCGTTGATGATATGCACGGTCTCGGCGGAGTCGTTGCCGCCGATGTAGAAGAACCAGCGCACCCGGCGCCGGCGCAGCACCTCGAAGATCGCGGCGCAGTCCGCCTCCGTCGGCTTGCGCCGCACCGAGCCGAGCGCCGACGAGGGCGTCTGGGCAACCTGTTCGAGCTGCCGCCGCGGCTCCTTGCGGAAGTCGACCAGATCCTCCTTCAGGATGCCCTCGATGCCGTGGCGCGCGCCGAGGATGCGCCCGACCAGCGGATGCTCACGCGCGGCGGCGACCACGCCCACCAGGCTCTGGTTGATGACCATCGAGGGACCGCCGCTCTGGGCGATCAGCAAATT
>CAYPJN010000384.1:0-3091 GCA_964411055.1 uncultured Lentisphaerales bacterium
GAATCTTGAAGGGCTGGAAGCAGTAGCAGCGGAAGGCCATCGCCACGCCCAGGGCCACCAGGAGCACCTCGAAGTTCTCGGTCCAGCCGCTGCGGTGCAGCGGCGCCCACTCGGCGAGGGCCTGGTCGAGGGCAGCGGCGGCGCGGGCCGTCTCGTCGCGCGTGCCGCGGCGCAGCAGACGCCGCGAATCGTCCAGCGCCGTGCGCAGCCGCGCTGCGGCGTCGGCCGGCATGATGTCGCGCCGCATGTGGTAGAGGCCGCGCGCGTGCGTGCGCAGATCCTTGAGCTGCTTGCGGGCCTTGCGCAGGGCCAGGTAGTCTCGGATTCCCATGGTGTCTTTCCCCGGCGGCGGCATGTTTCGGGCGCTAGCCCTCGCCGCCGGTTCCCTTCAGCACGGCGATGAAGGCCGACTGCGGCACGTTGACCGAGCCGAACTCCTTCATGCGCTTCTTGCCTTCCTTCTGCTTCTTGAGCACCTTCTGCTTGCGGGTGACATCGCCGCCGTAGAGCTTGGCGAGCACGTCCTTGCGGAAGGGGCGGATGTCCTCGCGCGCGATGATCGTGCGGCCGATGGCCGCCTGCACGGGGATCTTGAACATGTGCGGCGGAATGGCCTCCGACAGCGACTTGCAGATCTGCCGGCCGCGGGCGACGGCCTTGTCGCGGTGCACCAGGCAGGAGAAGGCGTCGACCGCCTCGCCGTTGAGCAGGATGTCGAGCTTGACGATGTCGCTCTCCTGGTAGCCGGTCGGCTCGTAGTCCATCGAGGCGTAGCCGCGGCTGATGCTCTTGAGCATGTCGTGGAAGTCGATGAGGATCTCGTTGAGCGGCAGCATGCAGGTCAGCATGACGCGGCGGGCGTCGACGCTCTCGGTCGCCTGCAGCGCGCCGCGGCGGTCCGTCACCAGGCGCATGATGTCGCCGATGTTGTCGCCGGGGCAGATGATCGTCGCGCGGATCACCGGCTCCTCGATGGCCTCGATGCGGGTGACGTCGGGAAGCTGCACGGGGTTGTCGACCTCGACCGTGGTGCCGTTGCTGAGCCGGACGCGGTAGATGACCGACGGGTGGGTGTTGATGATGTCGAGGTCGAACTCGCGGCGCAGGCGTTCCTGGACGATGTCCATGTGGAGCAGGCCGAGGAAGCCGCAGCGGAAACCAAAACCGAGGGCCACCGAGCTCTCGGGGTGGAAAGTGAAGGCGGCGTCGTTGAGGTGCAGTTTCTCGAGGCCCTGGCGGACCTTCTCGAAATCTTCGGACCCGACGGGGTAGATGCCGCTGAAGACCATCGGGCGGATCTCCTTGTAGCCGGGGAGGGGCTCCTGTGCGCCGTCGCGAGCGGCGGTGATTGTGTCGCCGTTCTTGACGTCCTTGGGCTCCTTGATGGTGCCGACGAGGTAGCCGACCTGCCCCGGGCCGAGCTCCGCGACGGGTTTCTGGCCCGGGCTGAATATGCCGACCTCGCGGATCTGGGTGGCGATGCCGTTGCTCATGAGCCGCACGCTGTCCCCGGCGCGCAGGGTGCCGTCGACCACGCGGACGTAGACGACCACGCCGCGGAAGATGTCGAAGACCGAGTCGAAGACCAGGGCGCGCAGGGGGGCCTGGGCGCCGCGCGTGCGGGGTGGCGGGACGTGGCGCACGACGGCTTCCAGCACCTCCGTAACGTTCTGGCCCGTCTTGGCGCTGATGTTCAGGTGCTCGCCCATGCCGATGCCGAGAAGATCCTCGATCTGGCGGGTGACGCCCGGGATGTCGGCGCCGGCCATGTCGACCTTGTTGAGGACCGGCACGATCTCCAGGCGGTTGTCGACGGCGAGGTAGGCGTTGGCGACGGTCTGGGCCTCGACCCCCTGCGTGGCGTCGACGACGAGGATGGCGCCCTCGCAGGCGCGCATGCTGCGCGAGACCTCGTAGGCGAAGTCGACATGCCCGGGGGTGTCTATCAGGTTGAAGCGGTAGGTCTGGCCGTCGCGCGCGGTGTAGAGCATCGAGACCGGGTGGCTCTTGATGGTGATGCCGCGCTCGCGCTCGAGGTCCATGGCGTCGAGGGTCTGCTCGCGCATGAGGCGCTGCTCGATCGCCTTGGTCAGTTCCAGGATGCGGTCGGAGAGCGTCGTCTTGCCATGGTCGATATGGGCAATGATGCAGAAGTTGCGCGTGTTGGGGATGGTCTCGTCGGTCATGGCTGTCCGGGGGTTCCGCTGGCCTGGGCCGCCGCCGCGGCGGCGCGCATGGCGGCGATGGCCGCGGCCATGTCGGGCGCCGAGTAGAGCGAGTTGCCGGCGACGAACTGGCTGGCGCCGGCGGACGCGCACTGGGCGGCCGTGTCGGCCGCGATGCCGCCATCGACCATGACGGGGAAGGGGTGGGCGGCCATGGCGTCCGACAGGCGGCGGACCTGGCGGATCTTGGGCAGCATGTCGGCCATGAAGGACTGGCCGCCGTAGCCCGGCTCGACGGTCATGCAGAGGACGAAGTCGAAGCGCCCCAGGAAGGGCCGCAGGGCGTCGGCGGGGGTGGCCGGCTTGAGCACGAGTCCGGCGAGCAGGCCGCGCGTGCGGATGGCGGTCAGGGTGGCGTTGACGTCGCTGGCGGCCTCGACATGGATCGAGATGGCGTCGGCGCCGGCATCGACGAAGCGCTTGACGAAGCGGTCGGGGTGCGTCAGCATGAGATGCACGTTGAGGGGCATCTCCACGGCGCGCCGGACGGCGGCCACGACATCGGGCCCGAAGGTCAGGTTGGGCACGAAGTGCCCGTCCATGATGTCCAGGTGCAGCGCGTCGCCGCCCGCGCGCTCGGCGAGCCGGGCCCCGTCCGCGAGGTGTCCGAAGTCGGCCGAGAGCAGCGAGGGAAGGATTTCGATCTTCACGCGCAAAGTATGGCACAATTGCCGCAGCCTTTCAATATTTCCCGCCGGTGTAATAAACGTGATATAATGCAGCGCAAGGAAAAGGCATCTCGCCAGCCAGCGGCCAGCGCAACGCTGGCCGCTGGCTGGCGGGGGTAGCTGTCTTCGGTGTGCGGGTTGATGGATAGGATGGCGTGTTGAGGGCGGAAATGCAAGTGCAAGCGTCGGTTCAGGGCG
>CAYPJN010000385.1:0-3068 GCA_964411055.1 uncultured Lentisphaerales bacterium
ACACCGCCTCCTGGATGGTCATCACCGCGCTGAGCGAGCAGTCGGTGGCCATGGGTGGCCAGCCGGTGCCGATTCCCGACTTCACCGACGGCGCCTGGATCCGCCGCGGTGCGCCGGTCCCGGGCATGTACGCGCTGGACGAGGCCGCCGGGGCGCCGGCGCCGGCGCCGGCCGCGGCCGCGCCGGCAGCGGGCAAAACGCGGAGGGCCACGCGACGCAAGCCACGCAAGGACACGCTCTGAGGCGGCTCGCGTGGCTGGTGCTGCCGGCCATCGCCACGCCGTGCGCCTGCGCCTTCCTCGGCCCGGAGGGCTTCGGCCTGCCCGATCCGCACACTACGGTCGGACGGGCGCTGCTGGCCCTGCGTCTGCACCGCATCGCCACCGGATTCGTCGTGGGCGCGGCTCTCGCGGCCTCCGGCACCGTCTTCCAGGCGGTGCTGCGCAACCCGCTGGCCGATCCCTACGTGCTCGGCATCAGCGGCGGCGGCGCGCTGGGCGCGGCGACGGCCATACTCTGCGGCTGGCACGCGGTCCATCCCCTGCTGCTGCCGCTCAACGCCTTCGCCGGCGCCGCCGTAACGCTGCTGCTGGTCTACGCGCTGGCCGCGCACGAGGGCGCGCCGACGGTCTACGGGCTGATCCTCAGCGGCGTCATCGTCAGCGCCATGGCCTCGAGCCTGCTGATGCTGCTGCTCTCGCTGGCGAGTGCCGAGGGACTCCACAGTGTGACCTGGTGGACACTGGGCAACCTGCAGGGCGGCTCGCCGGAGCTGCTGGCGGCCTGTACACTGTGCGCCGCCGCCGGTCTGCTGGCCAGCGCCGCCATGGCGCGCGAACTCAACGCGCTGGCGCTGGGAACGCCGATGGCCCACCATCTGGGCGTGCGCCCCGGCCGCGCCGCCGCACTGGCGCTGGCCGCCGCCACGCTGGCCGCGGCGGCGGCCGTGGCGCTGGCGGGACTGATCGGCTTCGTGGGCCTGATCGTGCCGCATGCCGTGCGGCACTGGACCGGCGCGGATCACCGCCGGCTGCTGTGGGGCTCCGCCCTGGCCGGGGGTGCGATGCTTGTGCTGTGCGACACGCTGGCGCGGCTGCTGATGGCCCCGCGCGAGCTGCCCGTGGGCGTCATCACCGCGCTCGTCGGCGGGCCTTTCTTCCTCGCGCTGCTCCGCGGCCGCCGCCAGAAGTGGAGCGTGGGATGAGCGGCGGCGCGCCGGCGCTGCGGCTCGAAACGGTCACGGCCGGATACCGCGGCCATGCCGTGCTGCGGAACCTCTCGCTCTCCGTCGCGGAGGGCGAATGCGTAGCGCTGCTGGGCCCCAACGGCGTCGGCAAGACCACGTGCATCCAGGTGGCCACTGGCCTGTTGCCCTGCCAGTCGGGCGAGGCGCGGCTCTTCGGGGAACCGGTGGCGCGCATCCCCGCCGCGCGCCGCGCGCGTCTGGTGGGCGTGGTGGCGCAGGAACTCTCCACCCCGATGGCCTTCACCGTCGGCGAGATGGTCATGATGGGGCGCACGGCGCGGCTGGGACGCTGGACCGCGCCCGCGGCGTGCGACCGCGCGGCGGCCGCGGAGGCCATGGACATGACCGGCACGCGGGCGCTGGCCGCGCGCGCCTTCCCGTCGCTCAGCGCCGGCGAGCGCCAGCGCGTCGCGCTGGCCATGGCGCTGGCCGGCGAGCCGCGCCTGCTGCTGCTGGACGAGGCCACCGCACATCTCGACCTCGGCCACCGCCTGGACATCGTGCGCCTGATCCACCGCATCAGCGCCGCGCGCGGGCTGGCCGTCGTGGCGGTCGTCCATGACCTCAACCTGGCGGCCGAATGCTTCCCGCGCCTGGTGCTCCTGGCGGAGGGGCGCGTGGCCGCCGACGGCCCGCCTGAAGCCGTGATCGAAGCCGGCCTGCTGCGGCGCGTCTATGGCTGCGAGGTCGCGGTGCAGCGCGACCCGCTGGCTAATTGCCTGCGGGTGTTTCCCTTATTTGAGGAATGACAAACGGATCGCGGGCCGCTTCAGCCTGGAGACGAACGAGGCATTTCTACCATCGCCCGACGACCGGGCTTTCGGCTTTCACGGGGAGCATGCTTTCCGGCACAGCATGCAGTAGCGCTCCGTGTAGCGCGGGCCGAGCTGCGCCTCGCGCAGGTCGAAGCCGAAAGCGCGGCGGCTCACCGCCATCACGGGCGGCGCCTGCAGCCGCTTGGCCACGGCCAGCCCCTGGTGCAGGTTCCACCATCGCTCGAGATCGGCCACGAAGCTTGCGGCGTCGGGGAACAGCGCGCTGACACGGCCATCGTAGCCGATCCGCCGTTCCAGTTCGCCGGCCAGGTACCACTCGAGATTCTCCTCGGGCGTCGCCCGCTCCCAGCGCTCCACCCACGACCGGAAGAGGCAATCGTGGTAGGGATAGACCAGCGGATCGCCCAGCCCCTGTTCCACCGCCTGCGCAGCGCTCAGCTCGGCCGAGGGCACCACCTCGAAACATCCACGTGGAATCACGTCGCGCCCGTAGACCGCGTCGTTCAGGTGGCGGCCCAGCGCGTAGACGTCGCCCTTCCAGAGGTCGCCGAGCAGCGCCAGCCAGCCGAGGATGTCGCCGTAGAGCGTGCCGTAGCCGACCGTGATCTCGCTCTTGTTGGCGTTGCAGGCGACCACGCCGCCGAAGGCCGCCGCGGCCGCCGCCAGCACCCGGCTGCCACGGTCGCGCGCCTGGACATTCTCCATCGCCGGCGCATCCAGCGCCAGGGAGCCGCCGTTGCCGTCCGGTACGCCGGCGAGCGCCGCTCCGGCGAACTGCCGCCGCGTCAGCTCGACGGCCTCCCCGATCGGGAGCTCCGTGAAGCGGCAGCCTAGGTTGGCCGCCACCTGGCGCGCCAGCTCGCGCGTCGTCGCCGACGTGAAGGGACCGGGCAGGCTTGTCAGCAGCAGATCCCCGGGGGCCACGAGGCGCCCGTAGAGCGCCGCCGAGACTGCGGAATCGATGCCGCCGGAGATGCCGATGACCACCCGCCGGATCTTCAGCCGCCGCATCAGCGTCCCCGCGCCATGCAGGAGCGCCTGGGCGA
>CAYPJN010000386.1:0-3065 GCA_964411055.1 uncultured Lentisphaerales bacterium
TCGGCCTCCAGCGCGCGGATCAGCGCGGCCTCGGAATAGCGGGAGGGCGGCTTGGTCTCCTTGCGGTCGCTGAGCCACTTGACCAGCTCGACGGTCTCGCCCTGCTCCAGCGCCGGCAGCCGCTCGACCTCGTCGCTCTCCTCCTCGGCATCGTCGTCCTTGCCGTTGGCCGTGGCCAAGCTTTTACGGATATCGAGATCCATCACGCGCAGGAAGCCCGGGAAGACCACCTCGGTCGAGGTGGCGCTGAACTGGTAGTGGTGCTGCTGCGCTGGCGGCGGTTCTGAGTCGATCAGCACCGTGCGCTGGCTCATGCGCGCCGCCGTCATCTGGCTGGCCACGAAGCGACGCCAGATCAGGTCGTAGAGCCGCAGCTCCGTGGGCGATAGGTTGCCGGCGAGATCCGCGGGGGTGCGCGTCACATCCGTCGGCCGCACGGCTTCGTGGGCCTCCTGCGCGTTGGCGCGGCTCTTGTAGACGTTGGGCGTCGCGGGACAGTAGTCCGCGCCATATTGCGCTTCGATGAAGGCGTGCGCGGCCTCCTGCGCGTCGCGCGAGACCGTCGGCGCATCGGTACGCATGTAGGTGATCAAACCGACCGTGTTGCCCTGCCCGAGGTCGAGGCCCTCGTAGAGCTTCTGCGCAATGCTCATCGTGCGGCCGGGCGAGTAGCCGAGCACGCTCGAGGCGGCCTGCTGCAGCGTGCTGGTGATGAAGGGCGGCAGCGGCCGGCGCGAGACGGCGCGGGTCGACACCGACTGCACCCGCAGGGCGCGCCCATCGATGTCGGCCAGCGCGGCGGCGGCGGCCTCCTCCGAGCCAATGCCGGGCTTCTCGCCGTCTATGCGCGCCAGCTTGACGGTGAACGTCTCGGCCGCCGCTCCAGCCTTGCGCAGCAGCGCGCCCAGCACCCAGTAGGTCACCGGCACAAAGGCCTGGATCAGACGCTCGCGCTCGCAGACCAGCCGCAGGGCCACCGACTGCACACGCCCGGCGCTCAGGCCGCGCTTGATGCGCCGCCACAGCAGCGGGCTGACAGTGTATCCCACGATGCGGTCGATCACGCGGCGTCCCTGCTGCGCATCGACGCGCGCCATGTCGATCTCTCCGGGCTGCTCGAAGGCGGCCCGCACGGCACGGGGTGTGATCTCGTTGTACTGCACCCGGTGGAAGGGCTTTTTCCTGGCCGCCGTCGCCAGCACTTCGCGCAGATGCCAGGCAATCGCCTCGCCCTCGCGGTCGGGGTCAGGGGCCAGGTAGATGGCCGCCGACTCGCGCGCTGCCTTGCGCAGCTCTTCGACCACCTTGGTCTTGCCGGGGGAGACAACGTACTTGGGCTCGAAGCCATGCTCGATATCGACTCCCAGCGCCCGCTGCGGCAGGTCGCGGACATGCCCGACCGAGGACATGACCCGGTAGTCCTTGCCCAGAATCTTCCCGATGGTCTTGGCCTTGGCCGGCGATTCTACAATTACCAGGTTCTCGTTCATCGTGATTCCCTTGTCGGGCAGGAAAATGCGCCAACCGGCGCGCTTTGTCAAGTCGAACGTTTCACGCGCGCGCCGGGCAGCAGCCGGATGCGGCGCTTGATCTGCAGACCGACTAGCAGCCCGTTGACCTGTCCGGCCGCCAGCCCCGAGAGCCGCACGAGGTCGTCCACGGCCGTCTCCTCGGAGTCCAGCGCGTCGAGCAGGCGCTGTTCCTCGGCGCTCAACCCCGCCGCGGGCGGCGCCGCCGAAGCGGCGGCGTCATCGCGCTTCGTCGGCGGGCGCGACGGCGGCACGGCGATGAGCTCCTGCAGCTCCTCGGCGATGTCGTCGACGCTCGTGACCAGCCGCGCGCCGCCGCGCAGCAGCCGGTGGCAGCCCTGCGAGGCCACGGAATCTATGCGTCCCGGCATGGCCATGACGGTGCGCCCCTGCTCCAGCGCCTGGTCGACGGTGATCAGCGTGCCGCTCTGCAACGAGGCCTCGACAACCAGCACGCCGGCCGAGAGACCGCTGACGATGCGGTTGCGCATTGGAAAGGTCTGCCGGTCGGGCTGGCGTCCGAAGGGGTACTCGCTGACCACGGCCCCGCCTTGCCGCGCCATCTGCGTCGCGAGGCCGCGGTTCTCCTCGGGATAGAGGCAGTCCAGCGCGCCGCCCAGCACCGCGACCGTCCGCCCCTTGGCCTCCAGCGCACCGCGGTGGGCCTCGGCGTCGATGCCGCGCGCCAGGCCGCTGACAACGACATAGCCGGCGCCGCCCAGTTGAAAGCCGAAGCGGAAGGCGCTCTCGCAGCCGTAATGCGTCGGGTGGCGCGTGCCGACCACCGCCACGGCCGTGCCTTGCAGGGCGGCGGGGTCGCCGCAGACGTAGAGCACGAGCGGGGGATCGTATATCTGCTTCAGCAGCCGGGGATACTCGGGCTCGTCCCAGGAGATCAGGCGCACGCCGAGTTCCCCGGCACGCGTCTCCTCGCCGCGCCAGTCGGCCGCGGCGAAGGCGGCGCGGAACTGCCCGGCGCGCGCCGCCCCGATCCCCGGCATGGCGCGCAGCGCGGCCTCGTCCGCGTCCAGGCTGGCGGCGGCGGAACCGAAGGCCTCGATCAGCCGCTTGGCGGTCACGGCGCCCATGCCGGTAATCCGGTTGAGCGCGATCAATGCCTGCCGCTCGGTCACCGCGCCGCCCCGTCAGTCGATAACCGAAGGCTGCACGGCAAGCGCCTCGAAGTCCGTGAGCGTCAGCGTTTCGCCGGAGCAGACACGCTCCTTGAGTGCGCGGATCTGCGGCAGGCGCTCGCCGATCCATCGGCGGGCGACGACCAGCTTGCGCCCGCCGGCCGCGGCCTGGCCGCAGAAGAGCGCGCCGACGAGCAGGTCGATCGCCATGTCGACAAGCTTGCGCGCGTAGAGGTCGCGGTAGGTGTTGCTGTTCGGGCGCTCCTTGACGAAGGTCACGGCGGCGTCGAGATCCGCGAGTCCCGCATGCACCCGCGCGGCCAGCGGCGCGACATCGGCCGGCCATTCGCGGGCGCCGAGCACCTCGCCGACGATCTCGGCGAGGCCGCCGTTCATCACGCCG
>CAYPJN010000387.1:0-3063 GCA_964411055.1 uncultured Lentisphaerales bacterium
GCCGACCCTATTCTGCATGCAGGTCAGCCACGCTTCGAATGGTTCCCCCCTGGCCGAAAACTCGCCGGGACGCGTGCGGGAACAGTCGCGCTATCCATCACAGTTTGTTTCGCAAGTCCGAGAATAACCCGTGTGGTTTGTGCAGCCGCGCCACGGCGCGCGCGGCTTGCCGGCCCGTAGGTTGGCCCGCCCCGCGCCACGGGTGGCGACCGGGCGCAACCTGGCGCGGAAGGGGCGCGGCCCTTGGGCGGAATGGGATGGATTTCGTGGCGACGCCAAGCACGGCCGGGCTGGCCAATGCGCGGCGCGGCAAGGATGGAGTTAGCCGGGCCTCCCGAAAACCCGGCATCAACCTGAACAGGAGACATGGCGATGAAGATTGAGATGCGTTCCATCGATTCGATTACCCCGTACGAGCGGAACCCCCGCCAGAACGACGGCGCGGTGGATGCCGTCGCGGACTCGATCCGCGAGTTCGGCTGGAGAGTCCCCATCGTGGTGGACGAGCAGGGCGTCATCGTGGCCGGGCATACCCGCTTGCTGGCAGCCCGCAAACTCGGCCTGGCGGAGGTGCCCGTCCATGTGGCCACGGGGCTGACGCCCGAGCAAATCAAGGCCTACCGCCTGGCGGACAACAAGCTCCACGAGCTGTCCACCTGGGACATGGAGCTTCTGCCCATCGAGCTCTCCGAACTGCGCGGGATGGACGTCGACCTCGGGATGCTCGGGTTCTCGCCCGAGGAGTTGGCCAAGCTGCTCGATGGCGACCTGGCCGAGGGGCTCACCGATCCGGACGATGTCCCCGAGCCGCCCGCGGAGCCGGTGACACGGCCGGGCGACCTCTGGCTGCTGGGCACGTACACCACCTGCCCGCACTGCGGGGAGGTGAACGAATGAACCGGGCCTGCACCTGCAAAAAGTGCGGCAAGGCTTACGAGGCCTCCGTCCAGGCCCGGCACAGGCTGCTTTGCGGCGACTCGACGCTCGCGGCGGACGTGGCCCGGGTGATGGGCGGAGAGCAGGCTGGCCTGTGTTTCACGTCGCCGCCATACGGCCAGCAACGCGACTACACGGATGCCAGCCAAGAGCACACGTCGGACTGGGACAAACTCATGCGCGGCGTGTTCGGCAATCTGCCCATGTCCGACGCCGGGCAAGTGCTCGTGAATCTCGGGCTGATCCACAAGGACGGCGAGTGGTGGCCGTACTGGGACACGTGGATCGAGTGGATGCGGTCGCAAGGCTGGCGCCGGTTCGGCTGGTATGTCTGGGACAAGCTGAACGGGGCGATTGGAGATTGGGGCGGAAGGCTTCGCCCGGCGCATGAGTGGATCTTTCACTTCTGCAAACAGAGCGAAGCGGCTAGGAAAACCGTTCCGTGCAAGATGGCCGGCACGATTCAGCGGGAGAGTGCATTGCGGAAACAGGACGGCGCCATGTCGCATAGAACGCAGGCGGGCCAGCCAATCGCATCCCATAAAGTCATGGATTCAGTCATCCGTGTCGCGCCGGCCATCGGCGGGGTTGATGGACATCCCGCGCCATTTTCCGTTGGGCTGGCGGTGGCGATCATCGATGCATGGCCCGGCAACATCTATGAACCCTTCTGCGGCAGCGGAACCACCATCATCGCCGCCGAGCAGCTTGGGCGGCGATGCTCATGCATCGAGATCGCCCCGCAGTATGTCGACGTCGCGGTGCGGCGCTGGCAGGACTTCACAGGCAAGCGGGCCGTCCTGGAACGGACCGGCGGTTCACCGATTCCACAGGGAGAGATGCAATGACAACCACGCGCAACTGCACCTGCCGCAAGTGCGGCAAGGACTACCAGGCCCCGGTCGAGGGCCAACACCGGCTGCTGTGCGGCGACAGCACGCGGGAGGCCGACATGGCCAGGCTCATGGACGGGGCGGTGGCCGACATGGTCTTCACCGATCCGCCCTACAACGTCGACTACGCCAACAGCGCCAAGGACAAGCTGCGCGGCAAGGAGAGGCCGATCCTCAACGACAACCTGGGCGGGGACTTCCACGCCTTCCTGCTGGCGGCGCTGGGCCTGATGGTCGCCAACTGCCGGGGGGCGATCTATGTCGCCATGTCCTCCAGCGAGCTCGACACGCTGCAGACCGCCTTCCGGGAGGCGGGCGGCCACTGGTCGACCTTCATCATCTGGGCCAAGAACACTTTCACCATGGGGCGCTCGGACTACCAGCGGCAGTACGAGGCGATCCTCTACGGCTGGCCCGAGGGCGGCAAGCGCCACTGGTGCGGGGCCCGCGACCAGGGGGATGTGTGGCAGATCAAGAAGCCGCACCGCAACGACCTGCACCCGACGATGAAGCCGGTCGAGCTTGTCTCGCGCGCCATCCTCAACTCCAGCCTCCCGGGCGCCTCCGTCCTCGATCCGTTCGCAGGCTCGGGCACGACCTGCATCGCCGCCGAACAGGCCGGGCGCCGGGCGTTTCTGATGGAGCTCGATCCGCAGTACGCCGATGTCGTGGTCAAGCGGTGGCAGGAGTTCACCGGCGGCAAGGCCGAGCGGATTCCGGGTCCCGAACCGAAAGAGGCAGCCCTGGCCGAGGCCGAGGCTGTCGTGGAGGTGCAGGAATGATCGAGCGCCTACGCCATGCCGCTCTTCGCCGCGAGCTCGCGCGCGTAGACGCTGTCCATCAGGGCGAACCTGCCGCGCTCGGTCTTGACGAACCGGCTCTTGTCGCCCTTGGTGGCGATCTCGCGCAGGATGGCGGCGTAGAGCGTGCTGGCGGGCGTCTTGCCGGTGCGCGGCGCCCAGAGGTTCTGGTTGACGGCCTCGGCGACGAGATCCTTGCAGCCCATCGGGTTGCCGGAGCCCTGCGACAGGACGGCGACGGCCGCGTCCACGAGGCTCTTGGCCTTGACGCCCTTCGCCACGGATGGGCCGACCGTCGCGCCAGGATCGCGCGTGGCGCATGCGGTCGTGACGCTGGCGTCTTTGGACGCCTCCGGGGCTTGCGCGGCGCCTGGCGCATCCTGAACGGCCTGGATGGGCGCCTCGGCGGCCTTGACCTTGGCGTCCACGTCGGG
>CAYPJN010000388.1:0-3052 GCA_964411055.1 uncultured Lentisphaerales bacterium
CTGGTCGCGTGGCCTTTTCAACACCTCAGGTGTTGCATTGGCCCCTCGCGCGCGCTGTTCCCCATTTTCTGATCCCTGTCAATAATGGGGCGCCCTTTCTTTCTCTGATTGACCGTTGCGGTTTGCGGGCGCATAATGAGCACTGTGTCATGCATGGCGTGTGACCGCGGTCGGACTTCGAAAGGGATGCCCATGAAATCACGTTTGGCGCGCGCGCTGCTGGCCGGGTTGGCCGCAGTGGTTCTGACAACCGCCGGCGAGGCCGCCACGCGCCTCGGAAGCGTCTATTTCGAGAGCCTCGACGCGCTCCAGCGGCAGTGTGCTTTGGGCGCGAAGCTGTACGAGGCGCCCGCGCTCGAGACCCTGCCGGCGATGCTGCCCGGAAAGATTCCCGGCGGCGCCGGGATCGACAAGAGCCAGCCGCTGGCGCTGCATTTCGTGGACACGGGCGCCGACGCACCGGGCTTCGTCCTGGAACTCACGGCGGCCGCCACGCCCGAGGCCTACCTGCAAAGCCTTGTGGGCGAGGGCGTGCCGCTGCCTGCGCCCGCGGGAGGGTTCTACAAGCTGGGGGACGGCACCACCGCGCACATCGCCGGCAAGCGGCTCTTCCTGGCGCCCGGCATGTCGGCCGGCGGTGAAGGCCTGGTCAAGTGCGTGGTCGACGCCAAAACCGCGCTGCCCGCGCTGCCCGGCGCCATCCGCGTCACACTTGTGCCGTCGGCCCTGATCCCAAAGATCGAGGAGCTCGGACGCTCGCTCGACAACCAGCCCGCGACGATGCCCGACGCCGATGAGCAGCGCGCGATGATGCGGGCCATGCTCGACTTCTACAAGCGCATCCTGGGACAGCTCGACGCCCTGCACCTGGGTGTGGCCGTCCAGGACGCGGGGCTCTTCATCCGCACTCGGATCGTGCCGCGGTCGGGCACCGAAATGGCCGCGATGATCGCGTCGATGCAGCCCGCCCAGGACGCGCAACTCGCCTTTCTCGACAAGAGCGCGCTGCTCGCCTGCGCCTCGGGCCGCACCGTGGTGCCGGATTCTCTGAAGCAGGATTTCATAAGGCTCTACACCGACATGCTGGCCGTCTCGCCCGCGGCCAAGGGCATGCCAGCCGGCGAGCGCGCCGCCCTTATGACGCATTCACTGCAGACAATGGGCCTGCCCATGGCCTTCGCCTGCGGCCTGTCGGACAAGGGCCGCGCGCTGTGGGCGCAGGGCATGATGCAGATGACCAACGCGGCCGCCTTCGTGGACAAGCAGTTATCACTGATGCGCAAGCCCGAAATCCAGAAGCTCTCCGGCATGGCGTTCACGGAACCGGTGGTCCGCACGCACCAGGGCGCCCGCATCTTCACCTGCCGCGGCGCGGTGGACGCGAAGTCCCTCGAGACGCTGATGCAGGAAGCGGCGCCCGGGGCGGCGCCTGGGCCGATGGACGCCTCCATGCAGGCCGCCATGGGCTTCATCCGCCCCGTCATGCAGCTCTTCAGCAACGACCTTGCCTATGCCGTCACGCCCGGAGCAATGGCCTTCGGCATGGGGTCGCCGGACGTTGTCGAGCAGGCGCTCGCCCGCCTGCGGGGAACGGCGACGCCCGAGGCAGCGCGCATCCGCGCCGTGCTGGCGGCTTCCGCCGCGCCCTGCTCGCTCGGCCGGCTCTCGCTGGCCGGCGTCCTGCGCGGCATCCTGCTGAATTTGCCCGCCGGCGACGGCGGGCAGGGCGATCTTATGGCCGCCGCCGCCATGGCCGCCGTTGCGGCAACGCCGGAGGGCGAGGGGATCGTATTCGCCGGCTGGCGGGCCAACCAGGAACTCCTTTCGGCGCTGCACGTTCCGCCATCCGAAGTCAAGGCGCTCAAGGCCCAGATCCCGGCGCTGATCATGCGCAGCCGTTGAGGAGCCCTCATGGATCAGACCGACAAGACCATCTGGTCAGCCACCCCGACACCGTTTCTGGCGGACGGTCGCCTCGATGCCACCTCGGTTGAGCGGCTCGTCGAACATCACCTCGCCATGGGCGTGGCGGGCCTGTTCCTAGCCGGCACCTGCGGCGAAGGGCCGTTTATGCCGAACGCCCAGCGCTTGGAACTCGTCCGGCTCGCGAAGCGCCTGGCCGGCTCGCGCCTGAAGCTCGCGGTACAGGTTTCCGACACCTCGGCCGCGCGCGTGATCGAGAACCTCCATGCGGCCGAGGAGGCCGGCGCCGACGCCGTCGTCATCGCCCCGCCCTGGCTGCCCCGTTTCTGCAACCGCGCCTTCGCCCGCCGCTATTTCGGCGAGGCCATCGAGGCGGCGACGGCGCCGGTGGGCCTCTACGTGCTGACACAACCGCCCGAAACGGGGCTAGATCTCGATCTCTGGTCCGAGTTTGCCGTCCATCCCAAGGTCCGCCTCCTCAAGGATTCGTCGGCCTCCGAGGCCAACGAGCGGGCTTTTGCAGCCATCCGCAGGCGGCGTACGGATCTGCTGCTGCTGACGGGCTTCGAGTTCAATGTGATCCGCGCCATCGAGGCCGGCTACGATGGCGGGCTGCTCGGAACCGGTATCCTCGTCGCCGGCTTCATCCGGCGCGCGCTGGACGCGCTGGCCGCGGGCGATCGCAACGCCGCCGGCGCCTGGCAGCAGCGGGCGAACGACTTCATGTACGACCTGTTCGGCAAGGACATCGGCCTCTGGTTGGGCGGGCTCAAGTACGCGCTGGTCCGCATGGGCCTTCTCGCCACGGAACAAATGCATCTCAGCTATCCGCTGACCGCCGACGACCGGGCACGCATCGATGCCGCCATCGAGCGCGAGGCTGATTACCTGCGTCCGCAGAAGGGGCGAGGATAGCAACATGAACCCGTCGGGCTTGCGCTATCGCGAAACCGGCCCCCTACACCGCGATTTCCACCGCACAACCAACGGCACCATCGCCTACCTGCGCAAACGGTACGGGGTGCATTGGCTTGACGAGGTCTTCCGGAAGGTCGCCCACGATGTCTACCGCTCGATCCACGAGGATCTCAAGCGCGGCGACCCGGAGCAGCTTGTGGCCCACTGGCGC
>CAYPJN010000389.1:0-3052 GCA_964411055.1 uncultured Lentisphaerales bacterium
GGAGCGCGGCAAGTTCGTCGAGGGCTGCGCGCAGACCAACCAGATCCCGCGCGAGCTGGCCGAGAAGATCTTCGACAACATCGCCGCCTTCGCGGGGTACGGCTTCAACCAGGCCCATTCGGTGGGCTACGGCATCATCTCCTACCAGACGGCCTACATGAAGGCCAACTTCCCCGCCGAGTTCATGGCGGCCCAGATCACCTCGGAAATCGGCAATTTCGACAAGCTGCCGGGCTTCATCACCGAAACGACCGACATGGGCCTGCCCATGCTGCGGCCCGACGTCAACCGCAGCGCGGCGCGCTTCACGCCCGAGGGCGACGGCATCCGCTACGGACTGGCAGGCATCAAGAACGTCGGCGCGGGCGCCGCCGAGTCGGTCGTCCGCGAGCGGGAGGCCCACGGCCCCTTCAAGGGGCTGATGGACTTCTGCGAGCGCGTCGATCCGCAGGCGGTCAACAAGCGCGTCCTGGAGGCGCTGGTCAAGAGCGGGGCGATGGACGGTTTCGGCCAGCACCGCGCGCAGCTCTTCAACGCCATCGACTTCGCGCTGGCGCGCGCGGCGGAGAAGCAGCGCGAGCGCGAGAGCGGCCAGCAGAATCTCTTCGAGGCCTTCGATGTTCAGCCCGCCGGCGACGGGCAGGCGGACGGCACGCTGCCCGGCTGCGAGCCGTGGCCCGTCCGCGAGGCGCTGGCGTTCGAGCGTGAACTGCTGGGGGTCTACCTTTCGGGCAACCCGCTGGACCGCTACCGCGGTTATCTGAACGCCCTCTCGACCTGCCCGATCGCGGAGGCCCTGGCCTTCAACCGGGACGAACCGCGGCATGTGCGGATCTGCGGCCTGGCCGCCACGGTACAGCGCCGCATCGCCAAAACGAGCCAGAAGCCGTGGGCCACCGTCATGATCGAGGACGGCAACGACCGTATCGAGGCAGTGATGTTCAACAAGTGTTACACGAAGCACGGCGACGCGGCGCAGCCTGACCGTCCGCTGCTCGTCTGCGGCGAGCTCTCGATGCGCAACGGCCGGATGCAGTTCCTCGCCAACGAAGTCTTCGGAATGCCGGAAGCCATCGAGCGCTTCACCGGCAAGGTCAATTTCTTCGTCAAGGATTCCGAGCGGCAGGTCGAGGTGCTGAAGCTGCTCCAGGCGCTGATGACGCAGCATCCCGGCCTGGCCGCCGTCACGCTCTGCCTGATGAACCCGGCGGGACGCCGGGTGCTGGTCGAGGCGGGACCGGGACTGCGCGTCAAGCCCGAGATGGCGTTCATCGAGGCGGCCGAGAAGCTGCTGGGACGCAACAGCGTGCGGATCGCCTGCCGGGAGTCCGTCTATCTGGACTACAAGATCCGCCCGTACCGTCCGGCGGCTGCCGCCAGCCAGGCTGCAGACTAGAGCACGAGATGCTCGCTGATGCCGTCGCGGTGCGTCGGCAGCAGAGCGATGCCGGAGCATCCCCTGCGCTGCAGCATCTCGCGCAGCGCGCCCATGGCGCAGTCGGGCGAGTTGCACTCGTCGCTGAGGTGCGCGGGAAAGATCGCCCTCAGGCGCGCGGTCATGACCTCCTCGACCAGCGCGGCAGCCTGCTCGTTGGAGAGGTGCCCCTGGCGGCCGAGGATGCGCTGCACCAGCGACCACGGGCGCCCGCTCTGCTTGAGCATCTCCACGTCGTGGTTGGTCTCGATGACCAGCGCGTCGCAGTCGCGCAGGTGGCGGCGGACGACCGGCGTAGAGGTGCCGAGGTCGGTGGCCACCCCCACCCGGCATGTGCCGTCGTCCACGACGTAGGCCACGGGGTCGCCCGTGTCGTGAGGCACGGAGAAGCTCTGGACGTGCAGCGCGCCGACGGTGAAGTCGGCGCCGGTCTCGAAGATGCTCCAGGGCGCCGCGAGCGCGGCGCGCGCGGTCAGCTCGACGCCTGCGGCGGTGCTCTCGTTGGCGAACACCTGCAGTGCGGGATGGCTGCGGGAGAGGCCCGGCAGTCCGCGGCAGTGGTCGATGTGCTCGTGGCTGACCAGCACGGCGGCGAGCTCCTCGGCGCGGCATCCGATCAAACCCAGGCGCTGCCGCAGCAGGCGGAGGCTGATTCCGGCATCGATCAGGATGCGGGTGCCGCCGGAGGCGAGGTAGACGGCGTTGCCGTTGCTGCCGCTGTTGAGGACGCAGATTTCCATGATGCCGCCGCGCGGGTAGGCCCGCGCGCCGCGCTCAGATGTCAAGGTTGCGCACGTTTAGGGCGTTGTCCTCGATGAAGCGGCGGCGCGGCTCGACATCGTCGCCCATCAGCAGCGTGAAGATGGCGTCGGCCTTGACCGCGTCCTCGAGCGTCACCCGCAGCAGGCGGCGCGTGCGCGGATCCATGGTCGTGTCGAAGAGCTGGTCGGGATCCATCTCGCCGAGGCCCTTGTAGCGCTGGATCGCGAGGCCCTTGCGCCCCCGCTGGCGCACCAGCCCGAGCAGGTCGGGCAGCGCCGTCAGGGGCGTCTCGCCGCCGTTCTCCAGCAGGTGGGCGAAGGGTTCTCCGCCGCCGGCGAGATGCTCCAGCGCGAAGCCCATCTGCTCGAGGGCGCCGACGTGGCGGCGCAGTGCGTTGACGCGGAACAGCTCCATCCAGCAGAAGGTGTCGGGCGAGCCGCTGTGGTAGGCGTTGACCTGCGTCTCGTGCAAGTCGAAGGGCCCGCCGAAGCGCCCGGCGGCGGCGGCCCGCGCGGCCTCGAGTCCGGCCGCGTCGTAAACGAAGGTGATCTCGGCCGTCTCGCGGCCGCCCGTGACGACCATGTAGCGCGGCCACGCGCCGCTGGCCGGGTGTCGGGCGCGCAGCATGCGCTCGGCCGGCACGCCGCGCCGGGAGAGGGCCTCCAGCGTGCCCTCGGCCGCCACCAGCAGGTCGAGCAGGGCGTGAAGTTCCGCCGGGGTCAGCACGCGCCCGTCCGCCAGGCGCACCGCCAGCTCGTCGCAACCCATCTCCAGAAGCTTGGCGGTAAGCTGCGCGTCGCTCTCGATGTACTCCTCGCGCTGCTTGCGCGTGACCTTGTAGAGCGGCGGCTGCGC
>CAYPJN010000390.1:0-3049 GCA_964411055.1 uncultured Lentisphaerales bacterium
GTCGGCATGGCGCTGCCATGGCCCTTTGCCGGCGCCGGGCTCGCCTTCCTGCCCAAACCCGGCGGCTGGATGAAGATCGTCAAGAACGCCTTCGGCCTCGGCGTGCTTCTGATGGCGTTCTACTATGGGCGCCTGGCCTGGCAGGGTTTCCGCCCGGCCGCCGCACCGGCGGGGGGCGGGATTGCCGCGGGCGACCGCGCGGCCTGGAACGCGCGCCTGGCGGAAGCGCGGGCGACCGGCAAACCCGTGCTGCTCGACTTCTGGGCCACCTGGTGCAAGAACTGCCACGCCATGTCGCGGACGACCCTGCGTGATCCGGCCGTCGTGGAGGCGCTCAAGGGGTTTGTGTTCCTGCCGGTGCAGGCCGAGACGCCCGCCGAGGAGCCGGCACGCGGCCACCTGCAGGCGCTGGGCGTCTCCGGACTGCCGACCTATCTGATCCTGCAGCCCGTCGTCAGATAGGCTCCGTTCCGTTGTCGGCTGGCTCTGGCCGCAGCGCCAGGCGGGAAGCGCGGGGTCGGCAAAGGCCCGTTCCCCGACCTTGTGCCCCGCCCCCGCCTACGCCTGCACCATGCGCTCGACGGCTCGCAGGGCGGCGAGGCGCGTGGGTTCGGGCACGCTGACGACAGGCTTCAGGTCCTCCAGCGACCAGAGCACCTTCTCGAGCGTGATGCGTTTCATGTTGGGGCAGACCAGCAGGTCGGAGGCGGGATGGAAGGTTTTGCCGGGGTTCTCCTTGCGCAGCCGGTGCAGCATGCCGGTCTCCGTCGCGACGATGAAGGCGTCGGCGGGCGTCTCCCGCGCGTAGCGCAGCATGCCGCTGGTCGAGAGCACGGCATCGGCCAGCGCGACGGTCTCGGGACGGCACTCGGGATGGATCATCACGGGCGCGCCGGGATGGGCCTGGCGCGCGGCGCGGATCTCGTCGGGGGTCAGCCGCGCGTGCGTGGGACAGCAGCCGGGATAGAGGATCATCGGGCGTCCGGTGGCCTGCTGGACGTAGTGGCCCAGGTTCTGGTCGGGGACAAAGAGGATCGTCGCTCCGGCGGGCAGTTCCGACACGACCGCCGCCGCGTTGGCCGAGGTGCAGCAGATGTCGCTCTCGGCCTTGACGGCGGCGCTCGAGTTGACGTAGGTCACCACGATGGCGCCGGGGTGCTTCGCCTTGAGTTCGCGGACGGCCTCGACGGGCGCCATGGTCACCATGGGGCAGCCGGCCTGCGGATCGGGAATCAGCACGCGCTTGGACGGGCTCAGGATCGCCGCCGTCTCGGCCATGAAGTAGACGCCGCAGAAGACGATCGTCTCGGCGTCCGTGGCGGCCGCCTTGCGGCTCAGTTCCAGGGAGTCGCCGCAGAAGTCGGCCACGTCCTGGACCTCGGGAAGCTGGTAGTTGTGGGCCAGTATGACGGCCTTGCGGCGGCGGGCCAGATCACGGATGCGGTCATGGATCGATGTCATGGTCTCGCCTCGCGGGCTAGAACGAAGTTGGACTGCCCCGCCATCCAATTCTCACTCGGCACCGTCCGTGGCGGCCGGCGCGGCCGGTGGCGGCGCGGTTTGCGCCGCCGGTTCTCCGCCCGCGGCGTCGGCGCGGCGGTGGCGGCGCCCGCCGCGGCGGCGGCGCTTGCGGTACGCGGGAACGGTCGACGATTCATCCGGCTCCGCCTTATGGCCGCCGGGCGCCTCCGCGGCGTCAGGCGCCCGTGCCGGTGCGCCGTCCTCCGCCGGCGGCGTGCCGGCGTGCTCTGGTCCGGGCCGCCGCGCGCTCATTCCGCCACGTGCCGGCTCATGCCTCGGCAGATCGGGCATCAGGTGCTGCCAGGCTTCGACTGCCGCCATCGGCCCGCCGGAGGCCGCCAGGCGGATGCGAGCCAGGCGCAGGGCGTCGGCAAACTCCGAGGCGCGACCGGGACGGATGCGGCGGCCGGGCGGCGGCATGGCGTCGAGGCGCTGCTGGTCGGCCAGCAGGTGGACGGCGTTGAAGAGCACCGCCCTGGGCACCTTGAACCGGCTGTCGAAGTCGGCGAGGCACTTCTCGGCGATATCCAGATGGTCGACCTTGGCACCCTCGTTTGACTCCGCCTGCGCCACGGACGCCTGGAAGAGCGGCAGGGCCAGCACGGCCAGGTGCAGGCCGTTGGAGAACGGTCCGCCGGCCTCGATCTCCATCTCGTCCAGCTTCCCGAGCAGCGTCCAGAGGGGCGATTGTTCGCGGCCCGAATGCTTGACATACCTTTCGAGGTTGGGCATCAGCACGGACATTAGGCGCGTCTGCCAGAGGAGCTTGAAGGTCGGGGCCACGGTTCCGAAGGCGAACAGACGGAAGATCTCCTCCAGCACGCGGGCGGTGGCGGCCTGGGCGATCTCGGCATGGTGGGCGCAGATCGCGCGGTAGGTCTTGCGCTCGATGGTCATGCCGAGCCGCGTCGCCAGGCGCACCGCGCGCATCATGCGCACGGGATCCTCGCGCATCCGCACGTTGGGATCGCCGATCATGCGCAGCAGCCGCTCGTCCAGGTCGCGCAGGCCGCCGACATAGTCGATGACCTCGAAGGTTTTGATGTCGTAGAAGAGGCCGTTGACCGTGAAGTCGCGGCGCCGCGCATCCTCCTCCGGGGTGCCGAAGGTGTTGTCGCTGCTCTGGTAGAGCGCCCCGGGCGTGCTCTCGTCCACCACCTCGACGTTGTCGTCGGGCTGCCGGCGGAAGGTGCTGGTCTCGATGACCTTGTCGCCGAAGACGACATGCGCCAGCCGGAAGCGCCGCCCGACGAGGAAGCAGTTGCGGAAGAGGCGCTTGATCTCGCGCGGCTGGGCATCGGTGCCGACGTCGAAATCCTTCGGCTCGCGGCCCAGCAGCAGGTCGCGCACGCTGCCGCCGACGAGAAAGGCCTTGAAGCCGGCCTCGCTGAGGCGGTAGAGCACCCTCAGGGCTTCCGGGGCGATGTGCTTGCGCGAAATGGGATGTTCGGCGCGCTGCCGGATGACAACCTCGTTGCGTCTGCGGAAAAAAAACATTGTCTGGGAATGGATCGCGGTTCGGCGTGAT
>CAYPJN010000391.1:0-3029 GCA_964411055.1 uncultured Lentisphaerales bacterium
GGTTGTCTTCCTGGCCGGCTTCCTGGGCGGACGCCGGGCCGACTTCTCCGAGACGCAGATCGGCGTGCCGCTGCCGCCGGCCCGCACGCTGCTGCGTTTCGCGCTGCTCTGGGCGGTGCCGGCGGGACTGGTCGTCCTGCTGCGCGACCTGGGGCTGCTGCTGCTGCTGAACACCGTGCTGGTGGTGATGCTCTACGCCGTGGCGCGCAAGCCCGGCTATCTGGTGGCCGGGGGCGTTGGCGTGCTGCTCTCGGGACTGGCCGTGGGGGCGGTTTCGGCGCACGCGCGCGCGCGCTTCGATGTTTGGCTCGATCCCTTCGCCGATCCCACGGGTCGCGGCTGGCAGATACTCCAGGGTCTCTCCGCGATGTATGCCGGCGGCCTCTGGGGCGCCGGCATCGGCGCCGGCGCCCCGCAGGCGGTGCCGATCGTCGCTTCCGATTTCATCTTTGCCGCCCTGGCGGAGGAGCTGGGCATCATTGCCTGTGTGCTGCTTTTGCTGGTTTATGCTATGCTCTCCCTGCGCGGCTGGGCCATCGCCGCGCAGGCCAGGGGGCCGTTCGGCATGCTGCTGGGAGTCGGCCTGACGGCCACGCTCACAGTGCAGGCGCTGCTGAACGTCGGCGGGGTCGTCAAGGCGATACCCATGACGGGAATTCCGCTGCCCTTCGTCAGCCAGGGAGGCAGCAGCCTGGTGGCGGCCCTGGCGATGGCGGGGCTGCTGGCCGCCATCGCGGATGGCCGGAAGGGAGGCGCATGAGCCGTGTCGCGATACTGGGGGGAGCGTTCAACCCCATACATATCGGCCATCTGATGATGGCCCAGAGCGTGCTGGACGAGGGACGCGCCGGGCAGGTCGTCTTCCTCCCGTCGAACCTGCCGCCGCACAAGCCCCACGACCACCTGGCCTCCAACGCCGACCGCCTGGCCATGGTCCGGCTGGCGATCACGGACAATCCCTCCTTCGTCTGTTCCGACCAGGAGATAACCCGCGGGGGCGTCTCGTACGCGGTCGACACCCTGCTGGCCTGGCACACGCTCCATCCGGGCGAGCGGCCGTGTTTCGTCATCGGCATGGACTCGCTGCTGGAACTGCATACCTGGCACCGCGTCGAGGAGCTGCTGCCGCTCTGCGAGTTCATTACGCTGCGGCGGCCGTGGTACGATCCGGTGCCCGCGGCCGGCGCCCTGAGGCTGCCCGCGCCCTGGCCCGAGCGGCTGCTGGCGGGCATCATCCCCGGGCGCGGCTGCGACGTCTCATCGTCCGAGATCCGCAAACGGATTGCCCAAAACCGGCAAATCCGCTATCTTACTCCCGATCCGGTCGTGGCCTACATCGAGGCGCACGGCCTCTACCGCGCAGGAGCATAAGCCATCAATTCCCTGGAACTCGCCCGGACCCTCGCCCGCGTGCTGGACGGCAAGCAGGCCGCAGACATCCGCATCGTGGATGTCCGCGGCGCCTCGTCCATCACGGATTTCCACATCCTGGCCACCGGAACATCGTCGCCGCACCTGCGCGCCCTGGCCGGCGAGCTGCGCCACCAGCTCAAGGAGCGCAAGGTGACCGGCTACCGCGGCTCGGGCACGCCCGACAGCGGCTGGGTCGTTTCGGACTGCGTGGACGTGATCGTGCATATCTTCTCGCCCGAGGCGCGCGCCTACTACGATCTGGACGGGCTCTGGAAGGCGATGCCGTCCGTGCCCTTCGGGGAAGGCTGATCTGGGCGACGGGAATGGTGACCGCATGGCCAGTGAGATCGCATTTGTCCTGATCAACCCCTACACCATCCGCAAGTCCCGCACGGGCGGCGTGCTGGGGCGCTACCTCGCGCGGACGGATCTCAAGCTCGTCGCCGCGCGCCTCTTCGGTCCCTCGCAGGCGCTGGTGGACGAGTACGCCGCCTATGTCGAGAGCGCCCAACTCGACGATTCCGGCATGGCCCAGGTACTGGCCAACTACCTTCGCAAGAACTACGCCCCCGATCCAGTCTCCGGACGCCCCCACCGCACGATGATGCTGCTGTTCGAGGGCGACGACGCCATCAGCAAGATCCGCGAGGTCACCGGCAGCGCCCGCCTGCTCTGGGGCAGCGGTCTGACGGTGCGCGACACCTTCGGCGACTTCGTCCAGGAGCCCGACGGCACGATCCGCTACTTCGAGCCGGCCGTGCTGATGGGACCCTCCGCCGCCGTGACCCGCGAGACGCTGCGCATCTGGAGCCGCCATGTCGCGACCGACTCGGGTTTCGTGCGCGGCGCGCTCGACCTGCCGATGGGCGAGGGCGTCGAGCAGACGCTCGTCATGCTCAAGCCCGACAACTTCCGCATCCCGAGTTTCCGGGCCGGCAACATCCTCGACGTGCTCTCAAGCGCCGGGCTGCGCATGGTCTGCGTCAACCGCTTCGCGATGAGCGTGGCGCAGGCCGAGGCGTTCTACGGGCCGGTCTGCGACAATCTTCGGCGCATCTTCCCGGCCTTCGGGGTCAGCCGCGCGGCGCAAGCGCTCTCGCGCGAGTTCGGTTTCCCGGTCGACGACGCGATGGTTCGTCCGCTCTGCGAGACGCTGGCGACGCGCTTCGCCGAGCGCGAGTTCGAGAACATCGTGGAGTTCATGAGCGGATGCCGGCCGACGGCCTGCGAGGCCGGGAAGAAGAACGATCCCGGATCGAGCGTCTGTCTGGCGGTGGTCTACGAGGGTGTCGACGCCGTGCGCAAGATCCGCGACCTGCTGGGCGCCACCGATCCCAGCAAGGCGCGTCCCGGCTCCGTCCGGCGCGAGTTCGGCACGAGCATCATGGTCAACGCGGCGCACGCCTCCGATTCCGTCGAGAACGCGCGGCGCGAGATGAAGATCATCGAGGTGGACGCGCCCGGGCCGTTCATGAGCGTTGTTCGGCGCGGGCTTGACGCCCAAGGCGCCGCTCCCGCGTGATCTTTTGCGGGCGAGTGGTGAAACTGGCAGACACGCAAGACTTAGGATCTTGTGGGGAAACCCTTGCGGGTTCGAGTCCCGCCTCGCCCACCAT
>CAYPJN010000392.1:0-3015 GCA_964411055.1 uncultured Lentisphaerales bacterium
GGCGTCATGCTCACGGACGCCCTCCAGGGCTCGATCATGCTGGTCGGGATGGTCGTGCTCTTCATCGCCACCTACGTCAAGCTGGGCGGCTTCACCGCGGCCCACCAGACGCTGACGGATATCAAATCGATGGTGCCGCCCTCACTGGCGGCCATCGGGCACCAGGGATGGACCTCGATGCCGCGCTTCGGCTGGGCACGTCCCGGCACGCCGCCGGCCGAGGCCGCGACCTATACCCTATGGTGGACAATCGTCTCCACGCTGGTGATGGGCGTGGGCATCGGCGTGCTGGCGCAGCCCCAGCTCGTCGTGCGCTTCATGACCGTCAAGTCGCGTCAATCGTTGAGCCGCGGGGTCGTGGCCGGCGGCATCTTCATCTTCTTCATGACCGGCGTGGCCTTCGCCGTCGGCGCCCTTTCCAACGCCTACTTCGCGCGGCAGGAGTCGATCGCCTGCCAGATCATCGACGAGCAGGTGATGCTCGACCCCGGTCCTGACGGCACAGGGCTGCTGGCCCTGATCCCGCCCGGCGCGCCGCCCGAGGTCAAGGCCCGCGGCAAGCCCTTCATCGCCTACAAGCTGCCGGGAGAGCGCCCCGAGTTGCCGGCGCACTACCTGATGCGTACGCCGTCCGTGGCCATCGAGCACGGCGTTGGCGGCGCCCCCGACCGCATCCGTCCGGGCATGATCGCCATCGCCCGCGCGGTCACCCTCGGCACCACGCTCAAGGGCAACAGCGACACGATCATCCCCATCTTCCTCTACAGCTCCTTCCCCCGCTGGTTCAGCGTGCTGTTCCTCCTGACGCTGCTTTCGGCGGCCATGAGCACGCTCTCGAGCCAGTTCCACACCATGGGCACGGCGATCGGGCGCGACATATTCGAACCGATGCTGAAGGGCGACAAGGCGCGCTCGGTGCAGATAACGCGGATCGGCATCGTCATCGGCCTGATCTCGGCCCTCCTCCTTGGCAAGCTGGTGCGCGGCAACATCATTGCGCTGGCCACGGCGCTCTTCTTCGGCGTTTGCGCGGCCGCCTTCCTGCCGGCCTTATTGGGCGGCCTCTTCAGCCGGCGCATGAACCGGCCGGCGGCCGTGGCCTCGCTGACGGCGGGGCTGGCGACCAACCTCTTCTGGACGGCCTTCATCAACGCCAAGACGGCCGGCGGCCTGGGTCTCTGCAAGGCGCTCTTCGGACGCCCCGGACTGCTGCCCGCGGCATGCAGCCCGACCTGGGCCGTGGTGGACCCCATCCTCGTAGCGCTGCCCGTCTCGGCCATCGTGGCGATCGTCGTCTGCCGCGTCACGCGGCCCATGCCCCGTGCGCACGTGGAATACGTCTTTGGCGGCGAGAAGCCCGAAAAGCCCGGACCCTAGGCGCCGTCTTGCCTACGGGCATCAGCTCTGCTATGCTGCATGCATAATTGCGATGAGGCACCGTATTCCCGGTGCGGCTTCGCCGAGGAGATGGTCATGCGACAGGATTTCTGCTTCTGGAACGACGCCGACAGTCCCATCCACCCCGCAAGCGCCGCGGATTTCCTGCCGCGCGCCCAGCTCACGGACCTGCAATTGCACCGGTTGCAGGTGACCATCGGCAGGGCCTACGACCATGTTCCCCTTTTCCGCGAACGCATGGAAGCCAGGAACGCCAAACCGTCGGACATCCGCAACCTGGCCGACATGGCGCGTGTTCCATTCACGGTCAAGGCCGACCTGCGCGACACCTATCCCTACGGCCTTTGCGCCAGCCCGCTGGCGGACGTCGTGCGCCTGCACGCCTCCAGCGGCACGACCGGCAAGCCGATCGTCGTCGCCTACACGCAGAACGACCTGACCGTCTGGCAGCAGGTCATCATCCGCACCCTGGCCGCGGCCGGCGTCCGGCGCGGCGACGTGCTTCAGAACGCCTACGGCTACGGCCTCTTCACCGGCGGCATGGGGCTGCACTACGGCGCCGAGGCCATGGGATGCACCGTACTGCCGATCTCCGGCGGCAACACCGAACGCCAGCTCATGCTGATGCGCGACCTCGGCGTGACGGCCATCTCCTGCACGCCCAGCTACTTCCTCCACCTGCTCGACGAGGCCGATAAGGCAGGCCTGGACTTCCGGCGCGATTTCAAGGTGCGCGTCGGAATCTTCGGCGCCGAGCCCTGGACCGAGGAGATGCGCCAGCGCATCCAGAGCATCTCCGGCGTGCATGCCTCGGACATCTACGGACTATCCGAGATCATCGGCCCCGGCGTGGCGGGCGAATGCCTGCACCAGACGGGCCTGCACATCTTCGAGGACCACTTCTATCCCGAGATCATCAACCCCGACACGCTGGAGGTCCTGCCCGATGGTCAGGTCGGCGAGCTGGTGCTGACCACGCTGAGCAAGGAAGCCATGCCGATGATCCGCTACCGTACGCGCGACCTCTCGCAGCTCATCGCCGAGCCGTGCCCCTGCGGCCGCACGCTGCGGCGCCTCAAGCGCATCAGCGCGCGCTCGGACGACATGCTGATCATCCGCGGCGTCAACCTGTTCCCATCGCAGATCGAGACGGCGCTGATGTCGATCAAGATGGCGAGCCCGCACTATATGATCGTCGTCGACCGCAAGGAGAACCTCGACACGCTCGAGGTGCAGGTCGAGCTGACGCCCGAGCACTTCTCGGATAACATCAGCTCGCTGGAAAATCTCCACAAGCGCATCGGCGCCGCCATCTTCGAGGTCACCGGCGTGCATGCGGCCGTCACGCTCGTGAAGCCGCACACGCTGCCGCGCAGCGAGGGCAAGCTCAACCGCGTGCGCGACCTGCGCAAGAAGAGCGTTTCATAACAGCAGCGGTTCAGAAAATGAGATTTGTCGCAGGTAGAGGAGGCTGAAGAGGCGGCAAAGACGGCGGGGAAGCTGCCGGGAGCGCGCCATCGGGAATGCGTCCGCGATAAATTTTTGTCGCGGGCGCCTTTTTTGCCGTCTTCCGGGAGGCCTTCCACACGTTCCTGAACTTCGGGAAACGGATGATCG
>CAYPJN010000393.1:0-2998 GCA_964411055.1 uncultured Lentisphaerales bacterium
TCATCCATCTGGGAATGGACGAGGCCTGGGGGCTGGGGTCCGGCCGCTTCCGGGCGAAGTTCGGCGCCAAGCCGCCATTCGAGATCATCAACGCCCATTTGGCGCGCGTCAGGGACATCTGCCGCGAGGAAGGGCTGAAACCGATGATCTGGAGCGACATGTATTTCCGGCTCGGCTCTCAGCGCCACGATTACTACGACATGGAGTGGAAGATTCCCGCCGACATCGTGGCCAATATTCCCCGCGACGTGCAGCTCGTGTATTGGGACTACTACCACGCCGATGAGGAGTTCTACCGTAAAATGATCGCCAACCATCGGCAACTGGGTAGCGATCCCGTCATGGGCGGAGGCATCTGGACGTGGTACCACCTGTGGTGCGGACTGCCGTGGTCGTTCACGTCGACCAATGCCTGCATGCGCGCTTGCCGCGCGGAGGGGTTGCAGGAGGCTTTCATGACCCTCTGGGGCGACGAAGGCATGGAGGTGGACATTTTCAGCGCGCTGCCGGGCATCCAGTACTTCTGCGAACATGCGTTCGGCGCCGCCGATCCGATGCTGGCGGCACGGAAGAACTTTCCCGGCTCCTGCGGCTGCGCGTTCGATCCCTGGGTGCGGGCGGCCGATATCGATTCACTCCCCGTGCTCAAGGATCCGAAGCGGTCGCGCGGCGCCCTGGGGCGCGCGATCTTGTGGCAGGACCCCGCGCTCGCGATCGCGGATCCCATCTTCGAAAAGACCGATCTGCGCCCGTGGTTCGGCCGGCTGGCCCGCGAGCTGACAGCGGCGTCAAAAGGGCCCGGGCTGGCGGGGCGGCTGGCGTTTCCCGCCGCCGTTGCCGCCGTGCTGGAGAGCAAGACGAATCTGCGGCGGGACCTGGCCCAGGCGCTCCGCGATCAGAACCGGCGGAAGGTCCGGGCCCTCGCCCGCGGCGCGCTGCCAAAGCTGCGCCAGCGCTTCGAGGCCCTGTGGAAGCGGCACCGCGCCCTCTGGATGACGACGTACAACCCCTTCGGTTGGGAGGTTATCGAAGCCCGCTACGGTACGCAGATGACGCGGCTGGCCACGCTGCAACAGCGACTCGACGCGTACCTGGCGGGCGAACTCGAAGAGGTACCCGAGCTGACCGCCCCGCTGCACAATATGTGGGAGAAGGCGGATCTTTCCGACCTGCACATTCCCAACGCCCGGCTTCGGACACCGAGTTGCATCAAGTAACCGTATCTATCGCACGGAAAGGCGCCAGGCCTTCAACCGATGGCAGAGCGGGCATAGGCGCCGCAGGGAAGCGGCAGCGAAAGGATTACGATGACTGTTCAATCTCGCGTTAACAATCAGAGTGCCAATCCGAAATTGCTTTCGGCATCCTTCCAGGACGGCAGGATCGGCTGGAACACCCCGGCCGGGAAGCCGTTCGGAGGTCGCGGCCTTTCGGGATCGGTGGTCGTCAACGGTCACAGCGTGCGGCTCTATGATGTTCCGCCGCCGACTGGAACCGATGCCGCCGGCAACGGCGGAAGCGCGCGCGAATACCGCCTGCCGGGCGGCCTGTTGTGGCGCTGGAATCTCCGTTCCAGGGACGGTTTCATCGAACTCGACGCATGTCTCGTCAATGTCGGCGACCGGGACGTCACGATCGGGGAATGGAACCTCCTGCACGGTTGCTCCGGGGCCGGCGGGCTCATCGACCTGGGCCCGGACGCGGAACAGGTGCGCTTCTTCAAGTGGCAGCCTTGGAGCATGGGTGTTGAACGACTGACGGCAGGCAAGCAGCAGTATCACTCGGCGAATCTGTGCCACCTCTTCGACCCGCGTTCGGGACTCGCCGTTCTGTTGGGGTTCGTTTCGCTCGACCGGATGCAGACCGGCCATGCCCTCCGCTACGAGGCCGGCCGGGGCGTCACCGAATACCGGGCAACCTGCTGGTTCGGCGACTACCGCCTGAAGCCGGGCGCGCAACTGCGCTCGGAGACGCTGCGCATCCGCCTGCATGCCGATCCCTACGAGGCGTTGGATTCCTGGGCGGACGCGCTCTACCGACGCTACCAGCCCTCGTTCGAGGGCGTCGCGGGCGTCGTCATCGCCGGCACGCCGGGTATGCGGTGGCCGGAGGCCCTCGAGGAGCGCGCACGGATCGCGACGGAAACGCTGAAGGGGTTCGGCATCGGCCTGCTCTATGGAGGCCCGCATGCCCTCTTCAAGCACGGGCTGCCGGGCAACTGGCTGACCTTCGACACGTTCGAGGGAGACCGCGAAGGCAGCGAGGCCCGCCTGCGGAGGCTGCACGCGCAAGGCTTCGCCTTCAAGTTCTGGTTTTCCCCCTTCTGGTTCTTCGGCGAGGCGGAGGGCACCCTCGAGGAGAACCGCGAGAACCTGCTAAAAGACGCCGACGGCAAGCCGATCACGCGGGCCTTCCGGCAGGGCGGCTGGGAATTCGGCCGCGGGCCGTTCACGGAGAGGCCCCTGACCCAGTATTTCCTCGACGGCACGCATCCCGCGACGCGCGCCTATCTGGCGCGCGTGTTCAAGACATACCGCGACATGGGCATCCGCGCCTACATGCTCGATTTTCTCTCGATCATGCCCGGCGCGAAGCCCTACGACGAAACGCTGCTCCCGCTCGAATCGGCGCGCGCCATGCTCCTGTCCATCCGCGAGGCGGCCGGCCCCGACACCCATTTCCAGACCGCCGTCGCATCGACACCGTCGTTCATCGGCTGCGTCCAGGCTGCGCGCGTGGGGCGGGACTACGGCGAAGGCCGCCCCGTCCACCCGATGCCGAACTGGCGCAATGCGGAAACCTGCCTGCACGACCGCCACTTTGCCAATGCCCACTCCTTCGTCCAGAATGCCGCGGCGTGCTGGTTCACCAACCGCAAGGTCTTCATGAACGACCTCAACGTCCTGCGGGTTGGACAGCCAATCCCGCTGGAACTGGCGCGCCTGTCGTCCACCATGTTCGGCCTCAGCGGCGACAGCCCGGTGGCCCTAGGCGACAG
>CAYPJN010000394.1:0-2995 GCA_964411055.1 uncultured Lentisphaerales bacterium
AACGTAGGCCGGCAGCTCCTCGAACCCCTCGCTGAAATACTCGTCCTTCACGATGAAGGGCGGCACATCGAGCACCGCGCCGGGGACGAGGCTCAGCGTCTTGCTGTTCGTTTCGTCCGGGAAGGTGGCGTAGTCGCCCAGATTGAAGGTGATCGAGACTTCGGGCACCGCGAATTTCGCGTAGATCACGGCGCTGGTGGAGACCGAGAAGTCGGCGGACGTCAGCGGATTCGCGGTGCTGATCGCATCCGAGCAGGCGCCGTCGCGGTACCAGCCCGTGAACGCGACCTCCTCGTTCTCCGTCGTGTCCGGCGTGGCGGAAATGTCCGCGATGCCCTCGCTGGCCGTGAAGACCTGGACCGCCGGGCTGACGTCGCCGGCGAAACGCGTCACTTTCCGGACAACCAGCGTATTCCCCGCCGCCGCCGCCGGGGTCAGGTTCTGCACCGCGCCGCGGGTGAACCCGCCGCACGGGCGCGCGGCGCCCAAGGCATCGGTGATCGGCGCGTTCGTGGTGGTGCCGCTGCCGATCTGCGTGAGGCGCTGCCAGACCGCCTCCGCGCCCGGCAGCTTGTAGCCATAGCCGTTGGCATTCGCCAGCGTCGCCACGTCCGCGGCGTTGGTCACACCGCCGGACGCGCTGGCCGCCCGGTAGACCGGCATCGTTCCGGCGGCCATAAGCTTTTCCTCCCGCGCCAGCAGGATCGGATCGATCTCCAGCCCTGTAACGGCCAGGCCCGGCGGCACGATGTCCATCCCGTTGATGGAGGCGTGGATGACATTGACCGGTGGCGCCGCTGCATAGCCGACCACCTGGATGGCTTCGTTGACATCGTCGTCCTCCGTGTTTTTGAAGATGCAGTTGACGAGATTCACGTATTTGTCGTTCATCGGATCCACCACCACCACGTCGGGCGCGCGGTTGTCGCCGATGAACGTGCAGTTGGCCACGCCCAGCGCGTTGTAGTTCGGCTGCGCCAGCGTGCTGGAGACGACACCCTTGGAGGCGTGGCAGACCAGATCGCCGTCGAAGCCGTAGGCCTCGTTGTCGATGAACGTGCAGTTGACGAGCGTCTGCGCGCTGTGCGGCGTGCCCACTATGCCGACCGCGCTCTTGCCGAACACCCCGGAAACCGGCCTGGCCCGCACGACGTTGCCCTCGAAGGTGACGTTCTTGAATTCGCCCGGGGCGGCGGTGCTCTCCCCCGCGTAGTCATCGGCCATGAACATGCTGTATGTCCGGAAGGGGGGGATGGCGAAGGACATCTTGTTGCCACCGAAATAGCACTCCTCGACGGAGTAGTTCGCATTCCGGCGCAGCAGGGGAATGGCCGTGCCGACCGATGTGGCCGAGGTCACGATCGAACCGCAATTCGTCATGACCAGGCTGTGGATGACGACGGCGTCGTTGCCGCCCTGCGACAGCAGCAGGCATTGGGCGCCGTAGGAGGTGGCTCCCCAGGGATGGGTCGACACGCAACGCGCGGCAACATTGTTCGTCATCCACAGCATGCCGCCGCGGCTTTCAATGATGCTGCCGCAGATCGCCGCCGAGATGCCGACGAACTCGCAATTTACGATCGCCTCCTGCGCGCCCCCCTGATAGACGGCGGCCCCGTGTCCGGCGGGATTCCGGAGATAGTAGAACCTGCAGCTGTCGATGATCAGCTTTTGGCCGCCGCCGTGATGCAGCGTCGCCGTATTGTGCTGGTTGTTGTAGCATCCGACAAACCTGACGTTGCGGACCGCCGAGCCCGTGCCGGGCGAGTTGTAGTGCAGCGCGCCCGTGCCGTTGCCGCGGAAATTTGCCGCGACCATCCAGATGCCGTCGATCACCGCGGTGATTCCGCTCGCGACCTCGACCATCTTCTGGCCGCCGTTGTCATTGTCGGGGGCGAGCACATAGTAGTCGTGCGTGTTGTCGAAATTCATCGGGATGTTCACCTTCCCGCCGACGATCGGCCGCAACGACGTGGTGACATTCGTCTCGGCGAACGTTTCGAACAGGGGGAAATAGTGCATCCAGACATCGTCGTCGTCGCCGTCGCCGGAAAGGATCGTCTGATTCGCGTCGACGTCGCGTCCCGCGATCGTCTCATCATCGCTCACGCCTGCGAAGCCGCCATATAGCGACAGATTCTTCGAAATCAGCACCTGGGTGCCGTAGGGATACACGTACACCCCGGCGGCGATCCATATCTCGTCGCCGGCGCTGGCCGCGGCCACGGCGCCGCCGATGGTCGTGTAGGCATCGCCCCAGGTGCTGCCGTTGCCGGCTCCCGCAGCCTCGGGATGCACCTTCAGCACGCCGGCCGTCGCATCCGACCCGAAAACCAGCATGGCGCACGCCAACAGGGAACACTGCAGTTTCTTCATATTGTCCTTTTCAGCCGTTTAAGTCTCAAAAAAATCCGCGACGTCTGAACGGATCCCCGGCCTGCCGGCAGACAGGCCCGGCACCGGCATACGGCATACGGCAGGCCACATACAACAAGCTTGTGAAGAACGTAGCAGATCCAGGGAAGGATGTCCATACGAACGCGCCACTGAATTTGGGCTGGATTTAGGCTCGACGCCGTCGCGGCGAGCGTGTAAGGTTTCCTCGCTTTCAACGGGAGACTCCACGCCTTGACCCCTGCCTCGCCGCTCTGCGGCATGCCCCTCATACTGTTCGACGGCGCCTGCGGCACCTCGCTGCAGCGCCTGCGGCTGCCGGCCGCGTCCTGGGACGGACACGACGGCTGTAACGAGTTCCTCAACCTCTCGTGTCCCGAAGCCATCACCGGCATGCACCGCGCCTTCGTCGAGGCCGGCGCCAACGTTATCGAGACCAACACCTTCGGCGCCAACCGGCTGATCCTAGAAGAGTTCGGGTTGGCGGACCGCGCCGCCGAGATCAACCGCGCCGCCGTCGGCCATGCGCGCCGCGCCATCGGCACCCGTCCCGGCGTCTTCGTCTGCGGCTCGATCGGCCCCGGCACCAAGCTCGCGCTGC
>CAYPJN010000395.1:0-2994 GCA_964411055.1 uncultured Lentisphaerales bacterium
ATCGGTAGGCCAGGGCGAGCAGGCCGAGCGGGGCGCTGTTGGTGTAGGCGCCGGGGGCGGAGGGCGGGGGCGTGGCGCGCGCGCGGGCGGTCGCCGTTGCGATCTTCCCGGCGTAGTTGCGGAAGGCGTAGGGATCATCGGGCGTGCCGTTTTCGACGATGCGGATGGAGTCGAAGCTGACGGCGGCGTCGGAGGCGAAATTGTAGCCGGCCAGCCGCCCCGCGGGGAGACTGGCGGCGCACTCCTCGGCAAAGACGCCGCCGCGGTATACGAAAAGACGCGCCTGACGGCCCTGCACCGCGATCAGCGCCTGGTTCCAGTTCCCGTCGTTGACAAAGCCCTTCATGCCCGCGGCGGGCGCGGGGGCGGTGGCGGCGCCGAAACGCGAACCCGCCTCGGCGACGTTCAGGACGACCTCTTTCGGTTTTTCCAGATCGCCGAAGTAGAGCTTTAGCCGGAAGGCGCGCGGCGCGTCGCCGCGGCCGAAACGGAAGTCAAAGGCGAAGGTGTAGCTGTCAGTCGCCGGAGGCGTTTCAATGGGGAAGGGCGTCTTGCGGGCGTCGCCGGGCGCCTGCGAGAGCGAGAGGGCCTTGAGCGAGGCGGGCGCCTCGGTGATGGTGGCGCCGGTGTTTAAGGAGGCGACGAAGTCGCCGTAGCCGTCAAATTCCTCCTGATAGACGGTCTTTACCGCGGCGGCGGAGATAGCCGCGGCGCCCATGGCGAGCACCGCGGCGATGGCCAGCGGACGGGCGAGTTGGTTGGTTGTCATAGGTCATCCTTTCCGTGGCAGTGGAGGCGCCCGTCAGTGGAAGCGCATGCGGAGTGAATGGAAAAGGCCTGGAGCGCCATAAACATCAGCGTCCAAGAGACTATCCCACCCTGCCCCGCTGCGCAAGCGATATTGCGCCGGCCGGTATTGCGCCGGCCCGCCGGGAACAGGCAGTCTCCACCTTTGAGCGTTCAGAGTTCAGCGTTGGGCGTTGAGCGTGGTTCCACTCTTCGTGCCTTTCGTGTTCTTCGTGGTGAAAATGCGCTCCGGCTCCGGGCCCGGCCGTCCCGGAGGTCCGGCCCCACTGCGCCCGCAAAGAGGAGAGGAAAGCTGAACGCTGAACGCGCATAGCGCTTGACAGATGAATGCGCGTTCATTAAAGTGAAAGCCCATTCACCCATGAGCAGAAAGACCGACATTGTGACCCGCCGCCGCGGGCGGGAGCGCGAAGCGCACCGCCGCGAGATCCTCGACGCCGCGGAGCGCGTCTTCGCGGCGCGGGGCTACGAGGCGGCGACGGTCGAGGCGATCACCGCCGAGGCGGAGTTCGCCGCCGGCACGCTCTACAACTTCTTCCCCGGCAAGGAGCAGCTCTTCCTCGCCGTGGCCGACCGCATCCTGGACGACATGATCGAGCGCTTCGACCGCGAGGTCGAGCCGCTGCGGGACCGGCCAAGGGAGGCGGTGACCCGCTACATCGCCCTGCGGCTCGACGAAATCCGCCGCCACGAACCCTTCATGCACGTCTACCATCCCATCCGGAAACAGCTCGGCGGCGGCAGCGCGTCGGTGGCGCACGACTGCCGCCAGAAGTTCGCCAAACACATTGCCCGCGTGCATGCCGTCTTTGCGGAAGGCATCCGCCAGGGCATCCTTCATCCGGAACCCTCCCCCAGCGAGATGGCCGGGCTGGTCGAGGGGGCGCTGCACTTCTTACACCATGCCTGGGCACGCGAGGAGCGCCCGCCGACGCTGCAGCAGAGCCTGTCCCGTGTCGAGACCTGCCTGCTGCCGCTCCTCTGGGCGCACCCCGGTAGCGACCGTCCCGCCCTCCGGAAAGCCGCCGCACCGCGTACGCGGCGCACGGCCGTCCTCCTGCTGCTGTGCGGCTTTTCCGCCCTCGTTTCGGGATGCCTCTCGACCGCGCACGGTCCGGTCGCGGCGGACCTGCGTACCTCGCGCCAGGAGGCCGCGCGCCGTGTCGCGGCCACCGGCGAACCTTCGGATTCCGGGCTGCCGGTCCTGGGCGGAACGCTGACGCTGCACGACGCCTGCAACCTGGCGCTGGCCCACAACCTCGCCCTGCGGGCGACCTTCCTGCGCCGCCAGGAGGCGGCCGGCGCCGTCGAGGCGGCGCGCGGCGGCGCCCTGCCGCGGCTGGGCCTGACCGGCGACGCATCGAGCGTGCTCGAAGAGCGCGGCGAATCGCCCGATAACCTGTCTGTCGGCCTGCGCCTCACGCAGCCGCTCTGGCGCGCGGGCGTGGTCGAGGCCGGCCTGCGCTACGCGCGGCTCTACGCGGCCAGCACGGATGCCGCCATCCGCCAGCAGGTCCAGCAGACGGTCGCCGCCGTCGCCGGCCACTACCTGGACGTCCTGCTCGCGGGCCACATGGTCACGGTCTACGAGGAGTCCGCCGCCGTCGCCGGGCGCCTGCTGCAGACGGCCCGCAACAAGCGCGTCGCCGGCACGGTCTCGGACTACGAAGTCCTGCGCGCCGAGGTCGAGCTCTCCACCGCCCGCGCCGACCTGCTCAACGAGCGCAACCGGCTGCGGACGGCGCAGATCTCCCTGCTGCACGCCCTGGGCGCCGACCAGCGGAGCGAAGTCACGCTGGCCGACAAACTGGACTACCGCGCCGAGACCCACGCGGATGCCGACATGCTGCGGCTGGCGCTGGAATCGCGGTCCGACCTGCTGATGCGCGAGGCGGATGTGCGCATGGCCGCCGCGCAGGCCGATGCCGCGCGCGGCGCGTACGGCCCCGAGGCCGACCTCTTCGTCAGCGGACCGCGACGGATGGCGCGACCGGTGGGTTGCCGGTGTCTCGGCGACGTTCACGCTCTTCGACGGGTTTGAGCGCCGGGGCAAGCTGGCCCAGGCGGTCGCGCGCCGGCGCCAGGCCGAGGCGGCCCTCAAGGACGCCGAGGAGACCGTGCGCGTCGAGGTGGCCAAGGCGCTGCTCGACCTGCGCTATGCCGACGAACTCTACCAGTCGCAGCAGA
>CAYPJN010000396.1:0-2985 GCA_964411055.1 uncultured Lentisphaerales bacterium
CCAGGTCTTCACGACCGGTGAGGGCATCGCAGACATTACCGCCACGCCGGACACGAATGAGATCGAGGAGATCACGTTCACTGGCTGGTACCGCGACGGCGCCTGCACGGATGTGATCAGCGCCGCGAATCCGCTGACTTCCGCCGACTTCCCGGTCGCCACCAGCGCCGTGATCTACGCGAAATTCGCGGTACCCACAGTCTCGATCACCTTCAATCTGGGCGACTACGCCACCTTCCCGGACGAAACAAACAGCAAGACGGTGAGCCTCGTTCCCGGCTCGGTCCTCGAGGTTCCACCCTTCACTGTGAAGGAGGAGTACTACAGCGAGGGGTTCGAGGATCTGCCGGCCTACGTTCCGTTCGTGTCGTCGAACTACACGCTCCTGGCGGTCAGCAGGAGCGTGCGCGTCGTGCGCGTCGTCCCGACCGCCGACGTGCCGGAGAACAGCGACCGGAGCGGCGACAGTTGGGCGAACGCGACGGACGACCTGCAGGCGGCCATCGTCGAGGCGGGCCGCTACCGCGGCGAGGTCTGGGTGAAGGCCGGGCGCTATGTGCCGCCGTCCACCGGTTACTTCCTCAAGTCCAATGTGGCGCTCGTCGGCGGATTCGCGGGCACCGAGACGAGCCGCGACCAGGCGGACCCCGACGCGAACGCCACCTGCTTCAGCGGCGACAAGAATGACGACTCCTACTGGAGCCGCCTGAACAGCAAGCGGAACGGATGGGAGGGCATCACGCCGCGGACAAACGTCTGGTACAACGGGGTGTTCAACTTCTCCGATGAACTGCTTGACCGGTACACGGCGATGGTGCCGAACGGGAACGCAGGGGATAACATTTACCGGGCCTTCCTGGTCAACGGGGCGACGAACACCGCGTTCAGCGGCATCACCTTCACGCTCTTCAGAACCGCCGTGATCGACGACAGCGTCGGCAACGGCGGGCGGATCGCCATCGACGGCTGCAAGTTCCTGGCGAACAACGTCGACAACAACGGAAGCTACGAGGCGATCAGCCTTGCGAAGTCCGGCACGTGGATCGAGGTGCGGGATTCGTCCTTCGCCGGCAACGCGCGTTGCGTCGACATCGCCTGGCAGACGACCATGAATGCCACCAACACATTCCAGAACGTCGCGTTTTTCGGCAATACCGGCTCCGCGGGCGGTAGCTGCATCAGCATGGCCGGCAGCGGCGTGAACTTCCTGGGCGAGGCTTGCGCCTTTGACCGCAACGTCTGCTTGTCGGGGAGCGAAGGCATCCAGTTCAACTGCAGCGGCAGCGGCGACATCGCGAAACTGAGGAACTGCTCGTTCACCGACAACGCATCGTACGGCAATACCTCCGGCCTGTTGTACTTCGGCAACGGCATGGCCGTCGCCGGCCCGGACAAGGCCTTCCGCGTGGAAAACTGCACGTTCACCGGCAACACGTATGACACAGTGGCATCCAACGACAACGGTCTCCACAGCGCGGTCTTCGTGAGGGGGCACAACAACATAGTACAGATCGAAGGATGCTACTTCGCCGACAACAAGGCCATCGTCACCAACGGGCTGCTGGCGGCGACCTGCGGAACCATCGCCTCCGGCAGCAATAATGGAGGCGAACTGCTGTTCGTGAACTGCACTTTCGAGCGCAGCGACGCGACCCAGGTATACCTTGATCCGGCCTCGCTCGTCAAAACCGGCACGTTCGCCACCCACGGCGCCGGAAGATTCGGCTTGGTGCATTGCATCGTGACGGACAGCGTGCTGGCCGACGGCGTGCCGGAGTTCGTCATCCGCAGCCAGAACCTCGGGAACACCTTCAGCCTGGTGAACACGATCGCCCGGAACGCGTCCGAGAGCTACACGCCTATCGAGCTGGTAAGCCCCGGATCCGGGTATGTGCCGAACATCATGAACACCGCGGTCAGCAAGCTGGACGTGGCCGGGCTCGGCTGGGTAAACACGACCTACACCGTAATCACGAACGTCAGCGGCGCAACCGCCGAGCTGACGAGCCGTCTGGTCGAAAGCCCCGACGGGACGGTCTGTATGCGCGGCATCTCGCGGAGCAGCCCGTTCGCCAAGGCCGGCAGAAGCGTCTACCGGAGCGCCGCCAACAACCGGTACTATGTGCATCTTCCGGAATTGAGCGCGGCCAATCCATGGCGCTGTGTCAGCGACGTAGCGAGCACCCTGAGCGCCGCCTCCATCGACGGCGCGGCGGAGATGCCCATCGCGGACGCGTTCGGCGACGCGCGTCTGCACGGCAAGATTGCCTATGGACCGCTCAACGCCGCCCGGGCGTCCACGCTCTTTTTATTGCGCTAAGCCTGCTCTTGGTGGCGAAGCAATTCTACACGCCCGCCTTGCCGAACTTGACGACCTCGTTGCGCGTGCCGGAGTCGAAGATCGCCGCGATGATCCGCATCAGGCGCCGCTGCTGGTCGTGCGTCACCAGCGGCGCGGTCTCGCCGCGGATGGCAGCGACGACGTTGGTGTAGTATTCGCCCCAGTCGGCCTTGACTTCCGGCAGGGGATACTTCTGGATCGTCTCGTCCGTGCGCGGGGCCATGGTCTTCGTGAGGCCTGCGCCCGCCTGGATGGGCACGGCGTCACGGTTCTCCCAGTCGGAAACCTTGACGATCTCGCCCTTGCAGCTCCAGTCTTGGATCACGGCCGAGCCGTTCTCGCCCAGCATGTACCAGCGCGGCAGGACGATGAAGTTGCTGGTGCCCACCTCCGCCAGGAAGGTCAGGCCGTCGTCGAAGGTCAGGATCGCCCGGAAGCCGTCGTCGCAGTCGGTGTTGGTGACGTGCGTCAGCTGGGCCTGGACGGCGACGACCCGGCGCGGCAGGGTCATCATCAGGGCCTGGTCGAGGATATGGATGCCCCAGTCCAGCACCATGCCGCCGCCATGCACCTTCTGGTTGCGCCAGTCGCCCGGAATGCCGCGGCTGCCGTGGACGCGCGACTCGATGTCGAAGACGAGGCCG
>CAYPJN010000397.1:0-2962 GCA_964411055.1 uncultured Lentisphaerales bacterium
CTCGCGACAAGGTACACCCTGAACCCTGAACCCTGAACCCTGAACCCTGCCCCCCCGCCGCCCCCCCGCCGCCCCCCCGATGGACATTTCCCCCCGCATGCGCTACCATATCCACCCATGGCCACCATCGACCAGATCGTCGCGGGTCTCAGGGCCGTCCGCGAGCGGCATCCCCTCGTCCACAACATCACCAACTACGTGGCGATGAACAGCACCGCCAACGCCCTGCTGGCCCTGGGCGCCTCGCCGGTCATGGCGCATGCCGTCGAGGAGGTTGAGGATATGGCGGCGGCCGCCGGCGCCGTCGTCCTCAACATCGGCACCCTCTCCGGCCCCTGGATCGAGGCCATGTACCGCGCCGGACGCGCCGCGCGCGCCAAGGGCGTCCCCGTCGTGCTCGATCCCGTGGGCGCGGGCGCCACCGCCCTGCGCACGGAGACGGCCCTCGGGCTGATGCGCGAAGTGCGGCCCGCCGTGATCCGCGGCAACCCCTCGGAGATCCTCGCCCTGGCCGGGAACGGCGACGCCCGCACGCGCGGCGTCGACAGCCGCCACACCGTCGAGCAGGCGCGCGACGCCGCCCGCGCCCTCGCGCGCGAGGCGCAAGCCGTTGTGGCCGTCACGGGGCCCGAGGACTTCGTGGCCGGCGGGGGGCGCTCCGCGCGCATCCGCTGCGGCCACCCGCTCCTCGCGCGCATAACCACCAGCGGCTGCATGGCCACCGCCGTCATCGCGGCGCTCTGCGCCGTCGAGCCCGACCCCTTCGCCGCCGCCGTCGCCGGCCTGGTCGTCTTCGGCATCGCGGGCGAAATGGCCGCCGCCGACGCGCCGCGCCCGGGCTCCTTCCATGTCCGGCTCATCGACGCCCTCGACGAGATCGACGACAGCGACCTGCGCCGCGGCGCCCGCCTGGACGAGACACTGGAGCCCGCGTGAACACCCTGCGCCTCTACCTCGTCACCGGCGAGGCGCCGCCCGGCGGCCTCCCGCTGGCCGAGATCGTGCGCCGCGCCGTGGAGGGCGGCGTCACCTGCGTCCAGTTGCGCGCCAAGACGGCCTCCGCGCGCGCGCTGCTGGCGCAGGCGCGGGAACTGCTCGCGCTCCTGCGCCCGCGGGGCGTGCCGCTGATCGTCAACGACCGCCTCGACATCGCCCTCGCCGCCGGGGCCGACGGCGTGCACGTCGGCCAGGACGACCTCCCGTGCGCCGACGCGCGGCGCCTCGCGCCGCCGGGCTTCCTCGTCGGCGTCAGCGTCGGCACCGCCGCCGAGGCGCTCGCCGCCGCCGCCGCCGGCGCCTCCTACCTCGGCGTCAGCCCGGTCTTCGACACCCCCACCAAGCGCGACACGCCCCCGGCGACCGGTCTGGACGGGCTGCGGCGCATCCGCGCCGCCACAAGCCTGCCGCTGGTGGCCATCGGCGGGATCCACGCCGGCAACGCCGCCGCCGTGCGCGCGGCGGGCGCCGACGGCCTGGCCGTCGTCTCGGCGATCATGGCGGCCGCGGATCCCGCCGCCGCGGCGCGCCAGCTACTCTGACAAAAGCCCCCCATGAAGAACCGCGACTCCACCGACGCCCTGACCGCCCTGCTGGCGATCCTGGCCGACCTCGCCGCCATCTGGGCGGCGCAGATGCTCGCGGTCTGGATGCGCTTCGACAGCGGCTGGATTCCGCTCGCCGGGCGCTGGATACCCCCCGTCGTGCGCACCCCGGGCCTCTACGCGCGCTATGCCCTCGCCGCCGCCGCCGTGCTCCCCGTCTACCTGGCCGTCTTCCAGATCCTCAAGCTCTACTCGCGCCCGCAGGAGGGCGTCTTCTCGGCGCGCGTCCCGCGCCTCGTCCGCGCCTGCGCCTTCGGCGTGCTCATCGTCCTCGACATCAGCGCCCTGCTCAAGAACGTCGCCCCCTTCTCCAACGCCGTCGTGTTGCTCTCCTTCGCCACCGTCACCCTCGCCGTGCTGGCCGAGCGCGCCCTCATGTTCCGCCTCGAGATCGCCATCGCGCGCCGCGCCGCCCCCTGCCACCGCACCCTGATCGTCGGCGCCGGCGAGGACGCCGTGCGGCTTGTCGACGCCCTCTCCAGCGATCCGCGCCTCCGCACCCGCGTCGTCGGCGTGCTGGCCGTCGGCGGCGAGATGCCCCATCCCGCCATCCCCCCCGCGCTGCTCTGCGGCGGGCTCGAGGCCCTCGAGCAGACCGTCGGCGAGCGGCGCATCGACCAGCTCGTCCTCACCGGCCACGGCCTGCCGCACGAGAAGATCGTCGAGCTGATCCTCTTCTGCGAGCAGCGCCTCGTGCGCTTCAACATGGTGCCCGACCTCTTCCGCCTGCTCACCAGCCGCCTGCAGTTCAACCTGCTCACCGGCATCCCCCTGCTGGGCGTCAGCCGCTGGCCCCTCGACCACGTCTGGAACCGCGTGCTCAAGCGCCTGCTGGACATCGCCGGGTCGCTGGCGGGCCTGCTGCTCGCGGCGCCCGTCGTGGCCGCCGCCGCGCTGCTGATCGTCCGCGAGTCGCCCGGCCCGGTCTTCTACGTCCAGGAGCGCTGCGGCCGCCGCGGCCGCAGCTTCCGCCTCTACAAGCTGCGCACCATGCGGCCCGACGCCGAGGGGGCCGACGCCGCGCGTCCCGGCTGGACCGTTTCCGGCGACCCGCGCCGCACGCGCGTCGGCGCCTGGCTGCGCCGCCACAACATCGACGAGCTGCCCCAGTTCTGGAATGTCCTGCGCGGCGACATGAGCCTCGTCGGGCCGCGTCCCGAGCGCCCCTACTTCGTCGAGCAGTTCGCCCCCGGCATCGCCCACTACATGTGGCGCCACGTCTCCAAGCCCGGCCTCACCGGCTGGGCGCAGGTCAACGGCCTGCGCGGCGACACCAGCATCGCCGAGCGCGTGCGCTACGACCTCCACTACCTCGAGCACTGGTCGCTGGCCTTCGACGTCAAGATCCTCCTCCGCACCCT
>CAYPJN010000398.1:0-2954 GCA_964411055.1 uncultured Lentisphaerales bacterium
ATCGTTCGAGACGGGGTTCCTTGGCACGGGCTGGCTCGCCAGTCGGTGGATCCACGGTCCCGCCGGCCAGGGCAACTACCGTCCGGCGGCGCGGCTGGCGCGGGAATTCACGGTCACGAAACCACTGATGCGCGCGCGGCTCTACGCGACGGCGCTCGGGCTCTACACACCCTTCGTGAACGGCAAGCCGGCGACTGAGGACCGCTTTGCGCCGGGCTGGACCCAGTATGAGGAGCGCGTGCAATACCAGGCCTATGATGTGACGGATCTCCTGGAGCCGGGAACGAACGCCGTCGCAGCGCTTGTCGGGGACGGCTGGTTCTGCGGCACCATCGCCTACGTGGGCATGCCGGACAATGAATGCGGCTGGGGACGCTATCCTTTGTTCCGCGCCGAGCTACGGCTCGACTACGCGGACGGCTCGGTCGAGATTATCGGTACCGACAAGACCTGGAGTTCGTTCTACCTCGATCCCGCCTTGCTCAACAATGACTTCTATCTGGGCGAGGAATACGACGCGATGTTCGACGACACCGCCTGGAAGCTGCCCGGCTTCAAGACGCGCGCCGCGAGCGTGAGCGGCGTCCGGGAGGCCGACTGGCCGACGACAATCGTCTGGAATGCCGGCGCCCCGGTGCGCGTGATCCGCGAGCTTAAGCCGGTCTCGATCACCCGCCGTCCGTCGGGAACCCACCTCCTCGATTTCGGCGAGAATGTGGCCGGCGTCGAGCGCCTGACACTCAAGGGCGCCCATCCGGGAGCGGTGGTCACCGTGCGCCACGGCGAGGCGCTGGATGCGGACGGCAACCTCTGGCGCGGCAACCTGGCCTTCGCCAAGGCCATGACCGTCCTGACCTGCGGTCGCGAGCCGGGGCTCGTCTACTCGCCTGCTTTCACATACTATGGTTTCCGCTATGTGGAAGTCTCCGGCTGGCCGGAGGAGATGACGCCGGACTCGGTGGTCGCGCTGGTGCTCTCGTCCGTCGGGGCGCGCACGGGGATGTTCGCGTGTTCCAACGAGTTCGTGAACCGGTTGTATGCCAATGTGATCCGCAGCCAGGAAGGCAACTTCGTCGACGTGCCGACGGACTGTCCGCAACGCTGCGAGCGCTTCGGCTGGACGGGCGACGCGCAGGTCTTTGCCGAGACGGCCATGATGAACTTCGCGGTGCCGGACTTCTTCACCAAGTGGATCGCGGATGTCGACGCCGCGCGGGCGCCGTCGGGTGCCTTCACGGTCGTGGCGCCCAGTCCACCGTCCGAGACCGGAATGAAGACCAAGGCGAGCCGCCGGGCCGAGGCCCGGGCCCGGCCCGGAAGCGGCAGCGGATCGGCGGGCTGGTCGGACGCGGGCGTGGTCTGTCCGTGGATGCTCTACCGCAAATACGGGGATGTCCGGATTCTTGAAAAGGAATTCGACGCCATCGTCGGATATATTGACCTGCAGGATGCGGTCGAGACGCCCGGCACGATCGGCGATCACCTGAACCTCGATGCGCCCACCTCGGGCCGTTTCATCGCGCAGGCGCTGCGGATCGAGATTATGCGTCTCGCCGGGCAGATCGCCGCGCGGATCGGACGCGAGGACGTGCGCGCGCGTGTCGCCGCGCGGCGCGCGGCGCGGCTCGAGGCTTTCCAGACGGAGTTCTTCGCGCCGGACGGCGAACTCACGGAGCGCACGCAGACCGCCGCCGCGATGACGATCGTCTATGGGCTGGCGCCCGATGACGTCGCGCGGGAGCGGGCGCGCTGGCTGCTCGTCACGGACATTGTCGAGAACCGCGGCACACATCTTTCGACCGGTTTCCTCGGCACACCCGTGCTCCTGAGCGCGCTCACGGAGGCGGGCGAGCTCGATCTAGCCTATCGTCTGCTTGAACAGACTGGGCATCCTTCCTGGCTCTATCCCGTGACGCAGGGGGCGACAACGATCTGGGAACGCTGGAACGCCATTGTGGAGGGGAAGTTTCACGAGAGCTGGATGAACTCGCTCAACCATTACGCGTACGGAAGCGTCGCCGCCTGGTTCTACCATACGATCAGCGGCATCCGCGACCTCGCGGAGGAGGATCCGGCGTGCCGCGGCTGGAAGCGCTTCCGTCTCGCGCCGCGGCCGGGCGGAACGCTCACGCACGCGAAGGCGGCGTTCGTATCACCATACGGCACCATCGAATCCTCCTGGAAGCGACGCGGCGAGGTGTTTGACTGGAACTTCACGGTGCCGTGCAATACCACGGCGGAGATCGTTTTTCCCGCGTCCGTTCCCCCGGTGCTGCCGGAGGGGATGATGCGTGCGGACGGCAAGATCCTCGCGGGACCGGGCGCCTATGTGTTCTCAGGACTCCACCTCGTTTAAAAAATAATGATGAAGACAAGACGAATGAAGGGTAGGGGATGCCAGGTCCTATTCGCCGCCACCGCGGCGGCCTGGCTGATGGGCGCCGGAGACCTGTTGGCCGAGTTGCGGCTGGCCCCGGTGTTTTCGGACAACCTGGTGCTGCAACGGGGCACGAAAACGAGGATCTGGGGCCAGGCGGATCCGGGCGAGGGCGTCACGGTGACGTTCGCCGGACAGCAGGTCGAGGCCATCGCGGACAAGTCCGGCAACTGGATGGCAGCGTTGGCTCCGATGCCGGCCAGTGCGGCGAACCGGACGCTGAAAGTCGCCGGCCAGGCCAAAACCATCGTGGTAAAGGACGTGCTTGTCGGCGAAGTCTGGATCTGCTGCGGCCAGTCCAACATGGAAATGCCGATGTGGGGCGACAATCCGCGATTCAGGCAGGTGAACGGGGACGAATATGCGAAGAAGGGCTCCAATTCCCTGATCCGCCTCGTCAATCTGGTGCCGATTGAATCGAAGATCCGGCCGTTCCGCGACTATAAGTACAAGATCGCCTGGAAACCAACAACCTAATTATATCAAAAACACGTTTATTCTATATTAATCAAAAATA
>CAYPJN010000399.1:0-2954 GCA_964411055.1 uncultured Lentisphaerales bacterium
GGCAGCAGCAGTTCCCGCGGACGGATGGCCTGCGCCCGGAGCGCGGCCAGCGCGACACCTAGCTTGCGCGGCAGGTATCGCGGTCGCCCCCGCGCCCGGCGGCGCCGCCGCGGCACGGCTTCCGGCGCGGCCGCGGTCCCGCGCATGCAGGCGCGCGCCACGACGGCGACTCCGCCGGCGGCCAGCAGCGCGCCGACACCCCACACACGGATGACGTTCACGGCGTCCGGCGGCACATGGCCACGCCACAAGGCCATGCCGCAGAAAGCGCTCCCCAGCAGGAAGACCGTGAAGAGGCCGAGCAGCCGGTCCATGAGTGACGCCAGCGTCACCCGTCCCAGGCGCACGAGCCGTTCCGGCGATCCGCGGCGGCAGAGCAGTCCGAGCCGCAACAGCTCGGCCACGGCGGGGGAGGCGGGCAGCCAGATCGAGAGGCCGGTGCTCACGCAGGTGGCGCCGACCGACTCGTCCATCCGCGTCCCGACCCTCGTGGCCCGCAGCATGGCATGATAGCGGACACCCTGAAACAATCCCGCGGCCGTCTGCAGCAGCGCCATCCAGAGCACCAGACTCCGCTCCTGTCGCCATGCGTCAGCCAGCCATGCGCTCCGCAGCCATTCCATCCGGCCCATGGCGATCAGAATCAGGGCGGTGGCGACCGCTCCGGCCGCCATCTGCCAGAGCCGCCGCCGTCCCCGCCGCAGACCAGCCGACAAGTACCCGTGGGCTCCAGCCCATTCGCCCGCAAGCGTCCTGCACCGAAAAAAACACCGCCCAATCTTCATGCACGCCTCGCGCGCCCTGCGGCCATCCGACAACTGGCCGGCCATTTGACGCTTCCATTTTTCCGTGACATCCGTCAAGCGCGTGTTATGCTATCACTCATGCGCAAAAAAACAAGTGCGTGCCTCGCCCTGCTGGGCTGCCTGTCAAGCGGACTGCTGTTGGCGGCCTGCATGACGAACAGCCTGTCGCGCAACGAGACTGCCTTTGTCTACGTTGCGGCGAACGGCGTGATCACCTTCCAGGGCAGGCCGGTCATCCTGAACGAGTTGCCACAGACGCTGAAGAAGGCCGGCGCCACCCGCGCCACGCCGGTCAAGATCGTGCCGCAGGGCGAGGTATCCGAACGCGTCCTGCGCAGCATCGCCGGCATCGTCGGACGCGAGGGCCTGCCGCGCGTGGTGATCATGGAGCCGCGCAAGGCCGTCACGATCGTCGATGGCCAGACGTTGGAAGAGGTGCCGGCCGATGAACCCCACTCCAGCAAACCCATCCCGCAACCCTAGCGGACGGATGGGCGGGCGCGCGTTCCTGCGCCGCGCCCTCCTTCTGGCCGCCTGCCTAGCAGCCCCGGGACTCCAAGGCGCGACGCACGGGACACCGGTTCCCGCCGAGGCCCACCCCATGGCCGCCTTCCTGCTGCTCCTCGGCATCCTGATCGCGGCGGCGCGTCTCGGCGCACTGGCGGCCGAGGCGCTCGGCCTGCCCGCCCTGCTGGGCGAGGTCGGCGGCGGCCTGCTGCTCGGAAAGGCGCTGCTCGGACGGATACCGCTGCCGGGCCATCCAGAGGGTCTGCAAGGCATCGCCGACCGCTTTCTGGCACCCGACGGCGCCTTCCTCGCGGTGCTCCTCTTCGCCATCCTCTCGCTGCTCTTCACTGTCGGCATCGAGACCGACCTCCAGCTACTGCGCCGCCGTCGGCCGGGCGGCATCTGGATCGGCCTGGGCGGCAGCTTGGGCGCGCTGGCCGGCAGTGCCGCGGCGATCCATTTCCTGGGGCGGCATCTCCCGCCGGAGCAGGAGATGCGCCTCGCCTCGCCCGCCGGGCTCTACCTCTGCGTGGCGGCGCTCTTTTCGTCCGCCAGCCTGGCGGCGCGCGCCCTCGCCGGCCGGCGCAAGCTGGAGTCGCCCGAAGGTCTCGGCATGATGTCGGCCGCGGTCGCCGACCGCCTGGCGGGCATGGTCGTGCTGGCGGCCGCGGCCGGCGCGCTGGCGGTCGGAAAAATTCATGCCGGGCTCACCGCGCCGGTGCTTCTGACACTGGCGGCCCTGCGCACCGCGGCCATGGCGTTGATCGTAGGCATCCTGGGCTGGATGGTCGCGCGCCACCTCAGCCTCCCCCCGCGCCGCCATGCCCGTCCGGATGGGATTCCAGCCCTGCTCCTGGCAGGTGTGCTGATCGTGGCGGGACTCTTCAGCCGGTCCGAACTGGCCCTGATGGCCGCGGCCTTCGCCTGCGGACTGGTGCTGGCCGGCACCGACTGGCGGCAGGCTGTCCAGGAGCGGACGGCCTTCCTGCACGCCGCCTTTCTGCCGGTCTGCTTCGCCCTGCTCGGGATGCGCCTCGACTTCTCCGCCCTCGCCGCGCCCGCCGTCTGGGGTTTCGCGGGGTGCTTCCTGGCCGCGGCGGTCGGCGGCAAGCTGGCCGGGGCCTGGCTCCCCGCGCGCCTGGCCGGCTTCAACACGCGCGGCTGGTTCCGCGTCGGCGCCGGACTCATGCCGCGCGGCGAAATCTGCCTCGCGGTCGCGGCCTTCGGTCTCCTGGCAGGCAGTCTCGTCCCCGCCGCGCTGGCCACGCTCCTGCTGCTCGTGCTGGCAACCTCGGCCGCCACGGGGCCGCTGCTCGCGCTGGCCTTCGGGAGCGACGACCATGGGATCCGCGAACCGGTCCGGCTCTGCCCGCCCCGGCAGTTGCGCTTCACGTTCACATCGCCCGGCGCCCCGCGAGCCCTGCTGGAGCGGTTGATCGATGTGCTGGAGACCGAGGGCTTCCACGTCCAACTCCTCAACCGCCATGCGGCCATATACCAGCTCGGAAAGGAACGCTCCGTCATCGGCCTGCGGCCCGAGGGCCTCAGCCTGATCGTCGATTGCGCCGAGGAGGACCAGCCGCTCGTCAACAGCGCCATGCTGGAGGTGCTGGCGGGCATCGAGAACCACCTGCGCGAGCT
>CAYPJN010000400.1:0-1360 GCA_964411055.1 uncultured Lentisphaerales bacterium
GCCGAGACGATCGCCGCCTGGCTGACGCTGACCAAGGCCGGGCTCAACGCCAAGCCGCGCGACCGCTACTTTCTGACGCTGGCCGCCGCCGTGCTGCCGCTGCCCGACAAGGCTGGCGTCGCCAAGCCCGCCATCGACGCCGTCAACGCAGCCGCGCCGCAATATGCCGAATTCACGCCGGCCGAGCAGGCGCAGCTTCTCATGGACCTTGCCTCGCTCGTCTCGCACACCCGCAAGCACGACCTGACACTCGATATCCACGGGCTTTATGACAAGTGTTTCGTGGCGCAGCCGCGCAAGGAGGCCGCAGCGGTCTTCTATGACGAGCCGGTCGATAGTTTCGACGCATTCCTGCGTGTCCGCGACCGGATGAAGCCCGAGCTTCTGGACCGCCGGTTCAAGGGCGATCTCAAGATGATCGTCGCCACCGACATCGCCAGCGGCGGCGAGCGGGCGGCGGCGCTCGAGGGCGGCGCTGCTGCCGAGACCGGCAAGCTCTACATCCTCTGCGACGAGGAGGGGGTGCGTTTCTACTTCGACATCCCCGACCCCGACGGGATCGCGTTCGGCGCAGGGCTGACGGGGCGGAGCCACACCTTCGAGATGTTTTTCGCGCCGGGCTGGAACCAGCCCTATCTCGGCCTCGGGGCACGCTTCGGCGCCTCGATGCGGGAAGGCTGGTTCTACCAGACGACCTACAACAACCTCACGCACCAGCGGTTCGAGGAGAACAGCCCGAACTACAAGTCTGATGTACGCTATTACGACAAGGGGTTCCTGGCATCTTTCTTCTTCGGCTGGGACGCCATGTTCGACAAACTGCCCGACACACCGGACAAGTTCCTCGAGTTCGACACCATCGACTGGGCGCCCGGCGGCGGCATGGCCTGGAGCTCGCGCCTCAACGTCCACTCGCGGCTCGAATGGGGCCGAGTGCGCTTCACCCTCACCCCCGCGCAGCTCGCCCGCATCCGCAGACGCATCATCTTCAACGCCCGGCGCGAGTATTTGGCGGAGCGCGACCGCCCCAACGGACCGGTCGACTTCTGGAAGGACGAGGTGCTGGGCGATCCGGCCTTCTACAACGCCGCCGTCGCGCCGCTGGTGACACGCCTCGACGCGGCCCTTGCCGATGTTGCGACCGGCATGGACGCAGCCACCATCGACCGCCTCTACCGCGAGGCCGTGCCGGGCTGGAAGCGGCTGCGATATGTCGTGGCGGAGCTGCGCGACAGGTATCTGGATGATCAGTTGCTGAAAGATTAGTGTAGTGCGCCATGAAGTATCCAGTTGGGTTCTCGTTGCTGGCAAGCGCGTTCTTGCTCTTGCCGGGGCGCATCTGCAAGGCGTATCAGGCGGC
>CAYPJN010000400.1:1370-2952 GCA_964411055.1 uncultured Lentisphaerales bacterium
GCGCGCTCGACCGCGTTCGGTTCTCGCGGCACGGATGGCGGTGCGGAGTCGGCCGACAGGGCAGCCTCTGCGCACGGCTGTTGCGGCATGGGAGGCGGTACGGGTTCCGGCTCTGCATCGCTGACGGACGCGGCGGGCACGGGCATCGCTCTGAAACTGTCCCCGGCCACCGCCGTGCGGCAGGGAGCGCTGGTGTTCAGCGCGTCGGAGGGATCGTTCGCGGAGCCCGCCGAAGACTGTACCGGCCTGCAAAAGGCCGCTTCAGAAGTATCCGCCGCGACCGGCAACCAGCATCTCAAGGCCTGGACGCTTGAGCTGACCGCCCTTGCGGAAAGCTACGCCAGGCGGACGGGGAAGGTCACCGTGGCCCAGTGGCGCCGTCTTGAAGCCAACATCGGGCAGGCCCGGAGGCTGGCCGAAGCGATGCGCGATGCGCAGGGCACGATGGCCGACAGCGTCCTCACCAGCTTCACTGTGCCGGCCACGACGACTCTTTCATACCCACCGCACCCTGGCCGGCCGGAGATAAGGGAGGCGCCTGCAGAACCCCGGCGGACGCCTCAACCCCTACCCATCTGCCGCAGGAGTTCCCGCATGGCGGGAAAGAGTTGCCGGTACAGCGTCATGCGCTCGCCGTAGACCGTGTGCCGGCCGGGGTCGGGCTCGAAGACGCGATCGCGGTTGATAAACCGCGCCACCCCTTCCCGGGGCGTGGCAAACACGCCCGACCCCAGGCCCGCCAGAATCGCGGCGCCGAGCACGCCGGCTTCCGTGATCCGCGGACGGATGAAGGGCACGCCGAAAATGTCTGCCATGATCTGCAGCCACTTGTCCGAACGCGCCCCACCGCCGGTCGCCGTGAAAGACGATGCGTCGACGCCCAGTTCCCGCAAGGCCGCGAGGCCGTCGACGAAGTAGAAGGCGATGCTCTCGAGCAAGCACTTGAAGATATCGCCGCGCTTGGTGCCGGTCTTGAGTCCCGCGATCACCCCCGACGCGTCGGCCGTGAAACCGGGTGGACCCGTCATCTCGAAATAGGGAAGCGCCAGGAGCCGCGTGGGATCTTCCGGCATCTCGTCGTCGAGGACGCGGTAGACCGAGCCGCCGGCCGCCGGCCGTTCGCCCGCGGCGAAGGTGTCGCGGAACCATTTCACCAGCGTGCCGGCCTGGTTGTAGAGGAACGCGACATAGAGGCCGGGCAGCACATGGTGCTCGGTGTTGAGTCCGCGGGCCAGCATGGGGCCTGGTTCGGGGAGGCGGTCGAAGGCCGGGGTGATGCAGGCGTAGGAACCGAGTCCGCAGACGGCCTGCCCGGCCGCGCAGATGCCCGCGCCCAGCGCGTTGCAGCACTGGTCGTGGCCGCCGGCGACGATCCGCGTCCCGGCCGGCAGGCCGGCGGTATTGAAATTCAGCTCGATTCCTATCTCGATTATTGCGAAACGGTGCGTTATGGCATTCTATACGAAGCTTGGAACCGACTGCAGCAATTATCAGGCAACTCCGATACTGCATATCGTTTCCCATATGCAAGCGTCCGTATTGCAGATTCGCAAAATCATCTGAAGCAAACCCGTGCTCCGTG
>CAYPJN010000401.1:0-631 GCA_964411055.1 uncultured Lentisphaerales bacterium
GCGGATCGGCGCCCGTGGCGGGCGGATGACGCGGTGCCGGATCACGGGCACGGATACGAAGAGCCACTATCAAAGCGGTGCGGTCGCCATTCTCGGCGGCGACGGCTATGTCGGTCAGTGCCTTATTGACAATAACGACATGCTACATCAGACCGGTTCCGGCTGGTGCTACGGCGGGGGCCTCTTCGTCGCCGCGGGCCTTGCCGAGAACTGCCTGATCACGAACAATCTCGCCATGAACGGCGGGGGCGTTGTGATCGGCGGCACCGGCAAGCTCCGCCACTGCACCGTCGTGGACAACGAGGCGTACAAGACGGCCGGCGGCATCTTCTGGCTGGACGGTTCCGCCGCGCGGGTCGTGAACTGCGTCTTTGCCAAAGACCGTTCGAGCCTGGCGTTCGACACCACCATCGGCCGGCCCGAGTGGGCGCCAATCACCGTCAATGCGACGCAGTACGCCAACATGACGAACGGCTTCTCCCATTGCGCGTTTGAAGGTGCGGAAGCGGTGGGCACGAACTCGTTCCAGGTCGTTGCGCCTTTTGTCGATTTCGCCGGGGGCGATCTGCACGGTTCGGGTGAACTGGTGGACAAGGGGACGACCGACGACGGACTCGCGGACGAGGATTTC
>CAYPJN010000401.1:641-2947 GCA_964411055.1 uncultured Lentisphaerales bacterium
CGACCGGACACAGGGCAGCGCCCCGGACGTCGGCTGCTTCGAGGCCGACGCCTCGGCGGTCTGGGTTTCGTTCAGCGCCGACAAGATCGTGCTGTTCCGCGGCGGGAAGGTCAAACTTGCGTCCGAGATCATCAACGGAGAATCCGGCGTGACCTATTCGTTCGCGTGGACGCTCACCGACCGTTTCGGCAACGCGATCGCCAGCGCCGACCCGAACCCCGAACTTGAACTTCCGTGCGGCTGGTACTCGGTTGCGCTTTCCGCATTCGATCCGGCGCATCCGTCAGTGGTCTACGACGCAGTCCCGGTTTCCGACTATATCCACGTCGCGCCGAGAAACATGTACGTTGTCGCCGGAGCAAACGCGACCAGCGCCTATCCGTATGATTCTTGGGAGAAGGCCGCGACCAACATGACCGACACCGTTGCGGAACTTGTTTCGGGTGCCGCCATCACGCTCGGCGAAGGCGAACATCGTGTCGCGGCTGAAATCATTCTCAACGCCGATGTGACCGTGACGGGCGCAGGTTGCGATGTCTCGAGAATCGCGCTCGCGCCTTCGGCCCCCGACTCGCGCGTGCTGACCCTCAACTCGCCCGGCGCGGTGGTCGAGCACGTCGGCATCACCGGCGGGAAGCTCGCCGTCTATTCGCTGAACGACAACGGCGTGGGCGTCGGCGTCTGGATCGGGCCGCTGGGCGGCACGCTGCGCGACTGCCGCGTGTTCGGCAACAAATCAAAGAACTACTATCAGCACGGTGGGGGCGTGGCGGTCGCGAGCGCCCAGGGACTCGTCCAGCGCTGCGTGATCGAGTGCAACACCAACGCCTACCGCGAGGCACAAGTGTATGGCGGGGGGATCTACCTCGCGGCCGGGCGGGCGGAGAACTGCCTGATCCGCGGGAACCTATCGTACCTGGGCGGCGGCGCGGCCGTGCAGCCAAACGGCCTCCTGCGCAACTGCACGGTCGTCGGCAACCGGGCGATCATCGATCTCCAGAATCATACAAATTACGGATACGGAGGCGGCCTCTATCTCCTCGGCGGCCGTGTCGAGAACACCGTGTTCTGGGGCAACACCAGCGAGCGCGCCGGCTACGTCGGAGACCCGGAATGGTACGGTTCGACCAAGACGGTCTTCCTGAAGTGCGCGCTGCCGGAAGGTGTCACGACAAACTCCACCACGGGCGGCGATTTCCTGATGCTCACCGATCCGCTCTTCCGCGACGCCGCTGCCGGCAACTTCCGGCTCATGAAGGAGTCGCCGCTAGTGAATGCCGGCACGAACCTGACCTTCACGGCGGCGGATCTCGATCTCGACCGTCAGCCGCGCATCTTCAACTTCGGTCGCCGCAGCGGCATTGTCGATATCGGATGCTACGAGGCGCAGATGCGGTCGGCCACTATGCTCTTCGTCCGCTGACCGGGCGCGGGCGCCGCCGTCCCCCTCGTCAAGCGAAGCGTCAGCCCGGTCGAGGCAATGCCAAACTTGCCGAGAAGGCATGGAACGTTTAACTCAACGTTTAACGAAGTTCAGCGTCAACGCAGGATTAGGATCGTGTTGGGCCGGATGTAGACCGCCTCGTAGCAGCCGAGGTCGTAGAGGTGGTGGTCGAGGCGCGGCCGGTTGTCGAGGTCGGCAAGCGGCATCGCGGATACGTCGCCGGGTTCGAGGACATCGACCGCCGGCGAGGTGCGGCGGTGGCGGTAGTCGCCGTTCCCGAAATTGACGAAGAGTTCACCCACCGTCGCCTGGCGGCAGGTCGGGTTGATGGTGCAGACGTCGGAGATGCAGTTCACGAAGTTGTTGCTCCGCGACGGAGTGGGAACGAAACAGGATTCCGCGTACGGGGTCGCCGCGTTATAGATGTAGGTCTCTGTCCCGAAGACGGCGCGGTTGCCGCCGCGCGCCGACTGGTTGCCGGCGATGATGCAGTGCTCGACCTTGCCGCTTCCCAGGACGTTGACGCCCGCGACGTTCGTGGAGGTGTTGTCCACGATGGTGCAGAAACGGATTGCGCCGGTGGTCAGGATCAGCGTGTTGCGGTACGAGTAGTTCCAGCCCGAATTGTGGTAGTTCCGGGCGATGAGCGAATGCTCGAGGCGGCCGCCGCGGACGTCGCCCGCGTTGCCCGACTGGTCGCCGCCGTCAAAGCCGGCCTTGGCGCTGTTGTTGGTGATGACGCAATGGGTGATCAGCCCGTTGGCCGTGTCGATGGCGCACCCGCCGCCATGGATCCATTTCCCGTCGACGAATCCGTTTCGGATCACGCAGTTGCTGACGACGCCGCCGCGGTTGTAGATGT
>CAYPJN010000402.1:0-2932 GCA_964411055.1 uncultured Lentisphaerales bacterium
ACGACAGTATCCGCATGCGCTTCATGAACGAGGACTTCTTCCAGAAGCTCATCGAGTCGCCGCGCTCCTTTCCCGTCGACCGTATTGCGGCCTTCATCCGCGAGTATGCTGACGACTGGTCGAAACAGCAGGGCTGGACGCCCGCCATGGGCCGGGGGTTTGCTCAACGCTTCAGTCCGGTCGCCGACTACTATGTCCGCCACAAGGCCGACTACGTCTCCGCAGCCCGCATCTGGGATCTCGCCGCCAACTGGGACGGTGACCGCGCTCCGGCGGCTCTCCGTCACAAGGTCTACACGGGTGCCAAGGATTTCATGCGCAATTGGCTCGGGCAGGCCAAGAACGACCTCGATCGCAAGACTACCGACTACGAACGCCGTGCCGCGGCCGTGGACGCCGCCACTGAAGTCTGGAAGGCAGCCACCGGGAAGGCTACCGCCGCCGCCGAAGCCGGGAAGGCCGCCGCCGAGAAGGCTGTCGCTGCAGCGGAAGCCCGGAAGGCCGAGGCCGTGAAAGCCGCCGCGGACGCCTTGGCCGCACGCGACGCCTCGAAGGCGAATTACGAGCGCGGCAAGGCCGTAACCGACGGCGTGGTCGAGCGTTGGAAGCAGAGCCTGCGCCTGGTGAGTACCGATGGCGCGGCCGCCCGCGACCGCGGCGGGGCACTGCTGGATCTCGTTGTCGAGGAGTTGGAGAGCCGGTCCTTGAACGCGCGAAAAGCCGATATCGACAAGGTGATTCAGGACGAATACCAGCATCCGGATCTCCGTAAACGCGCGGCCCTGATGATCACCAGCCTCTACAGCCAGCCCGCCAGCACCAACTGGGCTGCGGTCGCCGATCACGTCGCCCGCGCGGTCGAGGCCGGCGACTGGTCCAACAACGGACGCAACAGCTACTGGCGGGGACGCGACGTCGACAACCGCCTCGACGTCGTCGAGAAAGTGGCCAGGGAGATGCTCGCCCAGGGGCAGAAAGCGATTGCCAAGGGTTTCCTCGAACGCAGCGCTGGAGCCATGGGCTACTTCGCCGGCTACACCTTCAAGAACGAACCCGGCACCGGAGAAGTCGCCTACAAGGCCCGCACCGACCGTCTCGAAGCCCTCATGGGGCAGTGCGGGGCCACCCGTCCCGACGCTCCTGAAACGAAGAAGTAACACGGGGGCAACACGGCGGACGTCCTCACGTTCAGGATCCGCCGCGGAAACAATGATGGCAGAGACCAACGTTCCGTGTGCTCGTTAGGGCTACTCTGAAGGCCACGGGCAACTCGACCGGCAGTATGTCACGCGTCGCCACCGTCTACGACGCCATCCGCGACTACATCCTCCGCCTGGCCGAAGAGGGCGCCCGCGTCGGGGCCTTCGATGTCGAGGCCTCGCTCAGGGCTCTCGCCGATGGTTTCCGCCACCTGCGCGACGGTTAGCCCGGGATGCCGCCCACGCCGGGCAGCACGCAGTCGGGTTGATAGGCGAAGCGCAGCATCTCGCGTTCGGTCGTGACGCCGCTCATCACCAGAATCGTGGCGATCTCCGACTCGATGCCCATCCGCAGACGAAAGCACGCTTGCTGCGGAAGACTTCAACGGGTGTCATAGGGGATATCCTTAAGCGAAGTATAATTGCATATTCCGGGAAGGATGTACATACGGCGTGCAGCAGCATCGTCCGCGCGCGTTGATCAGTTGGCGGGATAGAGGCGCATCAGCCATGCGCAAAACGCCTCGCGGATCGACAGGTCGAGATCCCGGCGGTTGACCGAACCTGAGCGCGCGGTCGTCCGCAGCACGGGATAAGCTCCGTCGCAACCATGCACGTCATACGCATCGAAGGCGACCGTGATCGGCTGTTCGGGAAGCTTGTCCCCGTCCAGCCCGAACGAACGTCCTGCCACGCCGCCCATCTCCTGGAGAACGCCGCGCAGTTGTTCCGGCGTCAGCGTCAGCAAGGTGATCGAATACTCGTTCGGCATCATGGCGTAAAAGTCCAAAACAGTCAGCTCGCGGCCCTTGTTCCTCCAGGCCGAATAGGTCCGGCTCACGGCGGCATCGGCGCCGGTCGCCTCCGCCATCGATCGGGCGATCAGCCCGGCCAACGGCGAAGTCTTGCCCTTTTCCGCCGGTCCGAGCGACAGCTCTTCCGGTAGGCGGATCAGGACATTCGTCTTCGCCGCGGCCGCCTTCCGACCGTTGGCGGCCCAGTCGGCGGGCATGTTCGCCAGCGGCTCGATCGCATCCGACATGCGAAACGCCGACGTGATATTCACGACACGCTTAACCGCCGGGTCATAGACAACCGTGATCTTCGCGATTCCCTTGCCGTGAATTGGCGGCTGCACCACCCAGCTTCCCGGATGCAGCTCTCTGGCAGGTACGGTCTGATGCGTGTGGCCGGCCAGCAGCAGCGAAACCTCCGGGTACGTTTTGAGCACATCGGCGAACGGCACGAACGATTCCTTTCCAGTCTGAACCTCGACCGGCATGGCCGCCCCCAGATGCGCGGCGACAACGACCAAATCCGCCTTCGCCTGGCGGATCTCCGTCAGGACGGGCGGCAGCACTTCGGCCGGCGAAAGCAGGGAGATCCCGGCATAGGGCGCAGGGCTGAACCAGTCGTCGTAGGTCGGTGACGTCAGCCCGATGATGGCGATCCTGAGCCCCTTGCGCTCGAACAGCTTCCAAGGCAGAATCCTGCGTTGGGGCGCGGCGGCGGGTGCGTCAAACCGCAGATTCGCCGCCAGAACGTCGCCGGCGGTGAAGCGATCCATGTTTCGCCGGAAAGCCTTCGCGCCGATCCGGAACTCGTGGTTGCCCGGCACCCACACGTCGTACTTGCAGGCGTTGAGCACGGAAACCATCGACGCGCCGCCGTCCATCGAGGCCGTGAACGAGCCGCGGCAGAGGTCGCCGCAATCGACCACCAGCAGATCCGGA
>CAYPJN010000403.1:0-2924 GCA_964411055.1 uncultured Lentisphaerales bacterium
CCGCGATCGACCCTGCTCTGGATCTACCTGGCCTGGGCGCTGCCCTTCCTCGGGGCCGTGATCTACCTGGCCTTCGGCATCAACCGCCTGCCCGTCAAGGGCTGGCAGAAGCAGCGCTCCGACCAGACCTTCTGGGAGGCGCGGCGCACCCGCGAGTCGCAATCGCAGCCGCTGGCCTACTGGCGCGGCCTGCAGGACGCCCTGCTGGCCCATCCGCGCGACCCGGCCGACGCGGAGCTCAACCGGGTGCTCGACCGCCTGCACCCGGGGCATCCGCTCCTCGGTGGCAACGCCATCACATGTTTCACCGACGGCGAGGAGGCCTACCCGGCCATGCTGGAGGCGATCCGCCTGGCGCGCCACCATATCCATCTCCAGAGCTACATCGTCGGGGCCGACTCCGTCGGCCGGATGTTCTTCGACCTCCTGGCCGCGCGCGCCCGCGAGGGCGTCCGGGTGCGGGTGCTCTACGACGACTTCGGGTCGGCCCGCACGCGCCTGCTAGGCTTCTTCCGCCGCTACCGCGGCGTCCATAACCTCCAGATCGTCGGCTTCTCGCAGGTCAACCCCGTCAAGCGGCAGTTCCAGCTCAACCTGCGCAACCACCGCAAGCTGCTGATCGCCGACGGACACCGGGGCTTCATCGGCGGCATGAACCTCAGCGCCGCGCACCATCCGGACGCTAAGGACAGGGCCGGCATCCGCGACTACCACTTCGCCGTCGAGGGGCCGATCGTCCTCGAGCTCCAGTACACCTTCCTGCGCGACTGGTACTACATGACCGACGAAAACGCCGAGACGCTGCTCTCGCGGGACCACTTCCCGCAGATCGCGGCGCAGGGGCCGGCCGCCATGCGCGTCGTCAACGCCGGCCCGACTTCCGAACGCGAGGCGCTCTGCGACGCCAATTTTGCGCTGATCGGCTCGGCGCGCGACCAGATTCTCCTCGGCACGCCCTACTTCGTGCCGCCGGACGACATGCGCCGCGCCCTGCGCGTCGCGGCCCTGCGCGGCCTCGACGTGCGCCTGCTGCTCCCCGCCGAGACCAACCACCTCTCGACCACCTACGCGGCGCGCGCCTGCTACGACGAGATGCTCACCGCCGGCGTGCGCCTCTTCCTGCGCCGTCCGCCCTTCATGCACAGCAAGTTCCTGCTGGTGGACGGCCGCAACGCCATGGTCGGCACGGCCAACTTCGACAACCGCAGCCTGAAGCTCAACTACGAGACCAACCTGATCGTCTTCGACACGGCCTTCGCCGACGCCTTCAAGCGCCGCGTGCTCGACGACTTCGCGCACGCCGACGAACTGGACCTGGCCGCCTGGAAGCGCCGGCCCGCAACGCAGCGCCTGGTCGAGAACCTCTTCAACCTCGCCAGCCCGGCGCTGTAGCCCCGACACCGAATCTGTAATTGTTATTGTCATGCGCCATGATACAATTCAGGCAACTTCCGGGTGCGCTCTTCATGAAGCCGTGAACCAGCAACAGCCAGCGGTCAACCTGCAGGTCGCCACGCGCGATTACAAGTACTACATCTTCGACTGGGACGACAACATCCTCCACATGCCGACGCGCATCCACCTGGAGATGCGCCAGCCGGACGGGAGCTGGGCGCCGCATGCCGTCTCGACCTCCGTCTTCAGCGTGATCCGCGGCGACACGGAACGCTACCGCCCGCCGCAGGGCCGTTGGGATCTCGCCTTCGCCGAGTTCCAGGACGCGCCCGACCCGCGCGGCAACCGCTTCCTGGACGACACCGAGCAGGCGATCCGGCGCGTGCTCGACGGCGCCGAACCGCCCGGCCCGAGCTTCACCACCTTCAGGCGCACGCTGGCCGAGGGACGTCTTTTCGCAATCGTCACGGCGCGCGGCCACGCCAGCGAGACGCTGCGGCGCGGGGTGCGGATATTCATCGACCTCGTCCTCGCGCCGGAGGAGAAGGCCGGGATGATGGCCAGCCTGCGCGGCTACCGCGCCGTCTTCGACCAGGCCGTGAGCTTCGGCAGCGACGCGGAGGAACTGGACCGCTACCTGTCGCTCAACCGCTACCACGCCGTCACCTCGCCCGACTTCCGCCGCCGCCTGCTGGCCGCCGCGCGCGGCCCGGTCACGCCCGAGGCCAGCAAGCAGGTTGCGATCCGCGACTTCATCGAGCACATCGTACATGTCCTGCGCCGCACGCCGGAAGGCCAGCACTGGGCCCCGGTCAGCGTCGGCTTCTCGGACGACGATCCGGCCAACGTCAAGGCCGTCGAGAACTTCATCCGCGGGGAACTGGCACGCCACTTCCCCGGCATCAAGTTCGTGCTCTACGACACCTCCGACCCGACCCTCGAGAAGGGCCGCAAGATCACTGTCGCCGGCCAGCTCGATCTCGGCCTGTAGAACCCCATGAGCCCGGAAGCGATCCCATGAACAACTACGAGAACCACTCCTGGTACTGCGTGATGCAAGGCACCCGGCTGGGACCGATGCCCTGGGAGACCCTTCGCGAGCGCGCCCGGAGGGGCGAGCTACGCCCGGACGACCTCGTCTGGGCGGCCCCCTTCCAGAACGTCTGGCGGCCAGCCGGCACCGTGGACGGGCTCTTCGCCGCGGCGGAGCCGGAGAGCGGCGCGCCGCCGCCGGAACCGCCGGCGGCCTGGCGCGCGTCGGACGCGCGCGACGCGGGCACGGGCCGCGGGACGGACGCCGCGCCCAGCAGTCGGCGCGCCTTGCGGCAGGCCTGGCAACGGATGGTGCAGGCGCTTTTCCGGCCCTTCGACCTCGCGCGCTGGTTCAGCATCGGCTTCTGCGCCTGGCTGGCGCATGTCGGCGGCGGGTCGAATCTGCGGGGCCTCGTCGACGCCGATGCGCTCAGGCGGCAGATGGAAGCGGGCACCCTGACGGTTTCGACCATCGCTAACGCGATGCTCGACAAGCT
>CAYPJN010000404.1:0-2924 GCA_964411055.1 uncultured Lentisphaerales bacterium
CGGTTGGCTTCGTCCTTGGTGGGAAGCTTCTTGAAGGCGAAAAAGGCGCGTCCTTTGATCATGACCGTGTAGGCGGGGGGCGTTAGCTGTGAGTTTTCATCGGGTCCGACTTTGACCTCCAGACGGAGCATGAAACGCCTGGGATCGGCGGTGTTCGGCGCGATTCCGATGGAAGTCTCGACATGCAAGGACTGCTTGCTCGCCTTCCTGTCGAAAGCATCGTTTGGCGCCACGGCAATGGCGTCGAGAATGTATCGCTCAAGCAGGAATTCAGGCATATCGTTTCTCCTCTCCATATTCCGACATGTCGTCGGATTCTTCATCGCCGGCAATCGGAATGGTGGTCGTTTCAGCGCGGTGGATGGTTGTGATGTCGGAGTCCGGCGACGAGGAGGCATAGCATGAGAAGAGGGCGATATGGTCGCTCTGCGCGACGAGCATGCACTCCCAGCGTTTATCCAGGATAAAAGCGATCTTGGCCAGGGTCTTGAGCGTCAGGTTTTCATGGCCGCGGAGGACGCGGGAGATGTAGCCGGGTTTGACGCCGAGTTTGGAGGCGAGATCGGCCTGCGTCATCTTGCGGGATTCGAGTTCCCGGGCAAGGTGGTGCGCGACATCAACCAATATGTCTTCCTGCCAGTAGGCGGGCTGCTCCCTGGCTTCTTCCAGCGCGGAAGTGAAGTTGAAGTCGCTTTCGCTGCGAACGAATCGTGGTGTTTTCATTGCGGGAACCTCGTTGGGTTCTTCCGCATTATGCGGGCGAATTCGGCGCGATCGGTGTTCTTCAGGGCGGCAAGGAACTTGTCGACCGAATCGCCGATTTTAAGGGCATAGAGCGTAAACTTCGAGCCCTCTCTTAAAAGTACCAGATCCATGTCATGGTAACCTATAGGTTATGAAAGTGCAAGGGCAAAGAGGCGACAAAGTTGGCCCTTAACCCTGATCCAAATGGCGACCGACCGATTACCCATTACCCGGCTGGCGGAAGCTGGGTGACGGAGCGCGCCGGACGCAGGACATAGCCGAGCACGCGCGCGATGCTACGGAGAGGGTGCGACGGATCGTAGACCGGGCTGGCGCCGCGGGGGGAGTCGCGCCGCGGAACCGGCAGATGCAGCGCAAACACCATCGTGCCCAGCATGAGTGCGGCGTAGCACCACGCGGCGGCGCGGAAGTGCGCGGGCGCGCCGGCCTGCAGCCAGAAGCCGATGAAGACGGCGGAGATGCCGGAGGCGATCTGGGTCACGGCGCTCCATACGGCATTGTAGGCATGGCGCATGCGGGGCTTCATCCGGAGCATGAAGCCCCGGGAGACCGCCACGTAGTTGCCGCTCTCGGCGACCGGGATCAGGGCGCAGGCCGGCACCAGCAGCAGCAAAGGGGCGTGACCGGCACGCATGAATCCCAGCACGGCCAGGCAGACGGCGATCAGCAGCCCATTGGCCGCCATCACCACGGGGCTGCCGTGCCTGTCGGCGACCCGCCGCCAGCGCGGGGAGGTGAACATGGCCAGGATGTTGCCGAAGGAGGTCAGCAGCAGGATGGCGCCGGCGCCGATGCCCAGCAGGTCGCGCAGCATCAAGGTTACCAGCAGCGACATCCCGATGTAGACCGCGCCGGCCAGCGTCGCGCAGGCCAGGAACCCCAGGAACATGCGGTCGCGGAAGACCAGCCGGTAGCCGCCGAACAGGAGGTTTTGGCTCCGGGCCACCGGCCCACCGCCCGGAACCCGTCGCAGCAGCCGCAGGCTGAAGAGGCCGAAGGCGACGCCGCACGCGGCGATGGCCGAAAAACGCCAGAGCGGCGGGTTGCGCCCCAACGCCAGGAACGCGAAGACGCCGAAGGCGACCGCCAGCAGACGCGTCATAACGGTCTCCAGCGTGTAGAAGCGGCCCAGATGGCAGGGCGGAACTATCTCGTGCAGCCAGCTTGACCACGCGATGCCGGCCATCGAGCGCGTGATGCAGAAGAGGGAGATCGTCGCGAAGAGCAGGGCCGCGGCGGGGCCCCTGCCACGGTAGTGGAACAAAACCGGCGTCAAGACGATCGGCAGGACCAGGAGGTTGCGGGCGGTCCAGCCCGCCATCAGCACGCGCTTCGAACCGTAACGCTCGGCCAGCGGCTTGGTGACCACGCCGAGGCAGCCCGCGAAGTAGAGCAGCGAGAAGAGCAGGCCGACCGCGCCGCGCCCGATCCCGAGCGCGCGCGCGTGCAGCACCATCACCGTCCCGATCAGGCACTGCCAGGAGAGGACGTTGAGGAACAGGAAGGCCAGGAAGCGCCGGGCCCCGGCCGGCAGGACGTGCAGATGGCTCTGCCGGGCAAGCATCAGCAGGGCGGGACGCAGGGGAATCGTCTTGGAGACAGGGTACATCGTTCACCGGAAACGGCGCGTCGCGGCGGTCCGACCGAACTTCTGCCGGCCGCGAGCGGTTGCGAAAAGTTGAAAATCATGACACACTCAACGGGAAAACACAAGGTTTACGCCGCCCTACCGCGGGTCTGGAATTCGTGCTATACTGCGCCTTTGGATGCGAGGATGGGTAATATTTACCGGTCCGCGGAAGGGATGCACGAATCACGATGCAGGTCATTGTCGGCTTGAGCGGCGGCGTCGATTCCTCGGTCGCCGCCCTGCTGCTGAAAGACGAGGGACACGACGTCACGGGCGTCACGATGCGGATCTGGCGCGATGGCCGGTATGCCGGCGGCGACCGCGATGCTTGTTTTGGCGCTGGCGAGGCGGACGAAGTGCGCGCGGCTGAGGCCTTCTGCCTTCGCTTCGGGCTGCCTTACCACACCTTCGACTGTTCTGGAACCTTCGAGGAGGCGATCGTCGCCGATTTCCGAACCGAATACCTCGCGGGCCGCACGCCCAATCCCTGCGTGCGCTGCAACGCCCTGCTCAAGTTCGGCCTGCTCCC
>CAYPJN010000405.1:0-2919 GCA_964411055.1 uncultured Lentisphaerales bacterium
GATGTCAAGCGCGCCGCGCGGCGCATCGAGGGGCATGGCCTGACCACGATGGGCACATTCTCCTCCTGGCAGCGCATGGTCAGCCGCCTGATCTGCCACGGTCCCGTCTCGCCGATGGTGCCCGGCTCGATCCTGCAGCTCTTCCCGTGCACCGTCTACGTGTCGCCGTCGATCGCCAAGCCGATCGAGTGCCTCGAGACCGTGGGCTACTGATCCCTGGCGGTGCCCCGCGCCTGACCTCATGCATTTCGATTCCCTGCTGTCCATGGCGGGTGCCGTGCTCTCCGGCATCGGCGTGCTGCTGCTCTTCAGCCTGGCGGTCTTCATCCACGAGCTGGGCCATTTCCTGGCGGCGCGATGGATGGGGCTGACCATCGACGCCTTCTCGATCGGCTTCGGCCCGGCCATCTGGAAACGCAAGGTTGGCGAGACTGAGTACAGGGTCGGCACCATCCCCTTCGGCGGTTACGTGGCCCTGCCGCAACTCGATCCCTCCGGCATGTCGACGATCCAGGGCGAGCACGGCGGCGGCGCGGTTCCGGCCGCGGCGCCCGCGTCCGAAGTTCCCCCCGCCGGATCCGAGTCGCCGCGGCTCCTGAAGGATGTCGCCCCATGGCGCCGGATCGTCGTTGCCGTAGCCGGTCCGGCCGGCAATATCATCCTGGCCGTGGCGCTGGCCTGGATCATATTTCTCGCCCCGCCGTCGGGGCAGGGGCCTGCGGAAGCCACAGTAGGAACAGTGGATGGCGACAGCGCCTCCTATGCCGCCGGCCTGCGCGTCGGCGACCGGATAGCGAGCGTCAATGGCAACGCAGTCCACAACTGGAACGAGTTCCTCGTCGAGAGCCACCTCGGCGGCGACGCCTCGAACGGTCTGCCGGTCGTCGTGTACCGCGACGGGGCGCCGCTCGACCTGCGGTTGCCCGTGGTGCATGATGCCACGGCGCGTCTAGTCCGCGTGGAGGGGATCGGGCCGCGGCTTTCCTGCGTCGTCGGTGGCCTGATCACCAACTCCCCCGCGGCGCGCGCCGGGGTGCGGCCTGGGGATGTCATCCAGACCCTGGACGGCGCGCCGGTGGCCAGTCCCGACGCCATGATGCGCCAAGTCGATGCGCACGGCGCGCGGCCGCTCGCCGTCGGCATCCGGCGCGGCGACCACGATTTCGCGTTGTTGATGACCCCTCGGTACAACGCCGAGGTGGGGCGCCACCTCATCGGGATCGAATTTGGCGGACGCGTCGGCTTGGGCAACCAGTGGCTGCAATACCGCAAGCCCTGGCTGCAGCTCAAAAGCGACGCCACGAGTGTCGTGCGCATCCTGCGCGCGCTCGTCGCCCCGCAGACGAAGGGCGAGTCGAAACGCGCCGCCAGCAGCCTCAGTGGTCCGCTGGTCATCGTTGTGCTCCTGTGGCTCCAGGTGCGCGACAGCCTGATCGCCGCCTTGGCCTTTATGCGCTTCCTCTGCGTCAACCTCGCGCTGCTCAACCTCCTCCCGCTGCCCGTGCTTGACGGCGGACACATCGTCTTCGCGCTCTACGAGACCATCACCCGGCGCAAGCCCAATGCCCGTCTGGTCAACGTGCTCTCCAACGCCTTCGCCGTGCTGCTGATCGGCCTCATGGTGCTGCTGCTCTTCCGCGACGTCGGCTTTCTCCGGCGCTTCTTCGGCGCCGACCGCGCGCCCGCCCACGAGCGCGCCGCGTCGGCGGACGGTTCCACGCCGGTTCCGGCGAATGCTGTGGACCCGCGCAACGAGGCCCCCTGATGACCACGCGCGATGGGACGATGCCCCTCACGCTTGGCACGCTGCCCATCGGCAACGGCGCGCCCGTCAGCGTTCAGACGATGACCAAGACCGACACCCGCGATGTCGCGGCGACGGTCGCCCAGATCCGCCGCGTGACCGACCTCGGGTGCGACATCGTGCGCCTGGCCGTCCCCGACGCGGAGGCCGCGGCCGCTCTCGCCGCCATCCGGCGCCAGGCGCCCGGGGTGCCGCTCGTCGCCGATATCCATTTCGACTACCGCCTGGCCCTCGCCGCCGTCGAGGCCGGCATGGACGGCCTGCGTATCAATCCCGGCAACATCGGCGGTGCCGACCGCGTCCGGGCCGTCGTGCAGGCCGCACGCCCGCGCCGGCTGCCGATCCGCATCGGCGTCAACGGCGGGTCGCTCGAACGCGACCTGCTCGATCGATACGGCTCCGCGACGCCCGAGGCCCTCGTCGAGAGCGCCATGCGGCATGTCGCCCTGCTGGAGGCCGAGGATTACCACGAGATCAAAATTTCGGTCAAGGCCTCCGACGTGCCGCGGACGCTGGCCGCCTACCGCCTGCTTGCCGCGCGGACGCGCTACCCGTTGCACCTGGGCGTCACCGAGGCCGGCACCTTCCTGGCCGGCACCGTGCGCTCCTGCGCCGCCATGGGCGCGCTTCTGGTCGAGGGGATCGGCGACACGATCCGCGTCTCGCTCACGGACACGCCGGAGCAGGAGGTCCGCGTGGGCATCGAACTGCTGCGCGCCGTGAACCTCCGCGCGCCGGGACCGAGCGTCACCTCCTGTCCGACCTGCGGCCGGACACGCGTCGATGTCGTGCGCGTGGCGCGGGCGGTCGAGGACGGGCTGGAGCGCCACTACCGGGAACACCCGGCGGCGCGGCGGCCGCATGTCGCCGTGATGGGCTGCGTCGTCAATGGTCCCGGCGAGGCACGGGGCGCCGACATCGCCATCGCCGGCGGCGACGGCAAGTTCGTGCTCTTCCGCGCCGGCGAACGCGTGGGCATTGTGGACGAGGCGGATGCGGTCGAGGCGGTCTTGAAACTGGCAAGGGAGTTCTGATCCATGGGCAAGACGGTACTGGTCACCGGCGGCAGCGGGTTTCTCGGGATCAACATGGTGCGGCACCTGCTCGAACGGGGC
>CAYPJN010000406.1:0-2904 GCA_964411055.1 uncultured Lentisphaerales bacterium
GCCGGCTCGATGTCGTTGCGCTGGTACTGGATGGCGACGAGTTGTTCGAGCACGGTCTCGCGGGAGATGGCCTGGCCTGCGTCGAGCGCGACGAGCATCGCGCGGTAGTCCGCGGGCGAGCCGAGGCCGTAGATGCAGGAGACGCTGGCGACGATGACGACGTCCTCGCGGTTCAGCAGCGAGTTGGTGGCCGAGAGGCGGTAGCGCTCGATCTCGTCGTTGATCGCGGCGTCCTTTTCGATGAAGGTGTCGGTCTGCGGGATGTAGGCCTCGGGCTGGTAGTAGTCGTAGTAGCTGACGAAGTACTCGACGGCGTTGTTTGGGAAAAAGGCCTTGAGTTCGGCGAAGAGTTGCGCGGCCAGGGTCTTGTTGTGCGAGATGATCAGGGTCGGCCGCTGGTGGGCGGCGATGACGCTGGCCATCGTGAAGGTCTTGCCCGAGCCGGTGACCCCCTCGAGGCAGAGGCGCCGGCATCCCTCGCGAAGGCCGCGCACCAGGGTGGCGATCGCCTCGGGCTGATCGCCGGTGGGCGTGTAGGGTGCGATGAGTTCAAATTCGCGCTTCATGCTACGGTCGGAATAGGGGCGTGGGCTGACATCGGCGATGGTAGCAACCCGCGGCCTGCAAGACAAGCGGCGCCGAGCGCCCCAGAGCGGCGGCGCGGCGAAGCCACCTGTTGTCGCATCATGCGCCAGCCCTTGCGCGGTCGGCTTGCGGGGAAACTCGCCGGTCAATCAGAGGATGCCGCTCCAGACCGTGTAGCGTTGCAGCTTGTCCATGTCGATCTGGAATCCCATGCCCGGGGTGTCGGGCACCGGAATCCGGCAGCCGTCGCGGATCGGGAAGGGGGCCGTCGTGACGTCGTCCGCCATGTACATGCTGCAGAGTCCCGCGTCGGTCGGCAGCGTGCAGTTGGCCCATGACGCCGCCGCCAGGCGCGGCGCGACCGCGACCCCCGTTCCGACGCGGCTACCGATCCAGTTCGCGATGCCGGCCGACTGGCAGGCATCGTGAATCCGCCGTGCATGGCAGAGGCCGCCCACCCGGCAGACCTTGATGTTGACGATGTCGCACGCGCCGAGCGCGATCGCGACCTGCGCGTCGTGCAGGGTGTGGATGCTCTCGTCGAGGCAGACCGGCGTCCGTATCCGCCGCCTGAGCAGCGAGTGGAAATAGATGTCGCCCTCGTCGAGCGGCTGCTCGATCATCAGGAGGTTGAAGGCATCCCACTCGGCGAGGTGGTCGAAGTCGACCGGGGTGTAGGCGTTGTTGGCGTCCACCATCAGCACGATGTCCGGAAAGGCCTCGCGGACGGCCCGGATGAAGGCGGTGTCCCGGCCGGGTGCGACCTTGAGCTTGATGCGTCGGCGTCCCTGCGCGATCTGCTCGCCGACGGCCGCCACCGTCTGTTCGGGTGTCGGCTTGATGCCGATGCTAGGGCCGGATTCGACCTCGGTCCGCGTACCGCCGAGCATCCGGGCGACGGAGGTGCCGCGCGCCTGTCCCAGCAGATCCCAGAAGGCCGCCTCCAGTCCGGCCTTGGCGAACCGGTTGCCCCGGTGGGTGTCGAACAGTGTCACGAGGGCCTCCGCGTCGGCGAAGTCCCGGCCCAGCATCTGCGGCGCCAGCACCTTGCGGGCGACGTCCAGCACCGAGCCGACCGTCTCGTGCGCGTAGAACGGCACCGCGTCCACCGCGGCTTCACCCCAGCCGACCAAATCTCCGCTCCGGCAGGCGAAGAGGATGCCATCCTTGGCGCGGATTTCTCCCGCGCTGATGCGAAACGGCGTCTTCAGGGGGATCTGGAAAACATGGGCGGTGATGCTGTCGATTTTCATGCAAGAATTCCAGGCGCCTGCCTCAAGAGCAGGCAGGAATGCCCGCCCCACCTTTCCACGCCGTCTCGCGAAGCCATTTGTCGATTACCGGATCTGTATCATAGTCCCCGGCGGGACATTGAAGCGGATGATGCCCTGCGTGTAGAGGTCGCTGTCATCCCAGCGCTCGTTGCCGTCCGGCAGCGAGACGGAATCGAACGTGCCGTTGATCGCGTTGCAGTCCAGGATCTTGAACTCGTCGCGGTAGACTGGCTTGAAGCCGTTGATCGTTACAACCTCCAGCGTACCTCCCCGCAGGTTCAGCGAGCCATTCGCCGTCGGGCGGGCTGTTATCGACCCGTTTCGCACAATCAAGCGGTCATACTCGCCGTCCCCCCGTCCGGCGAGTTCGAACGACATCCGTCCGGCGGCATGGTTGGTCACCGCCCCCTTGAAGAGGAAGTCGCCGATGCCGCTGTCGCCTCCGGGCACGATGCGTCCAGCATAGTTGATCAGTTTGGCGAACTCGACAGTGCCGTCAATCGCCAGTTCCGCCGTATCATTCAGACAGAGTGCCGAGACCCTGCCGACTGAAGCCGCCTCGCCCGCGTAGGCGTCCCACAGATAGGCATCGCCGGTCAGGACGAGGCGGTTGCTAATGTACACGATCTGCTTGTCCGCGCAATAACTGTTCTTCGCCTTGGCGCCGTTGATCAACCAGAGTTCGCTACCGTAATCGGTCTGCGCCAGGGCGATCCCGTGCGTCTGCCCCCCGGAGGCTGCGTCCAGCACGCAGCGTCCGGTCGAGCGCAGTTTGGTGCCTTCATAGGTGTCATGCAGCGCGCCGTTGGTCGAGAGGATTGTGCCGTAGATCGCGGCCGTGTAGCCATGCGACTTGAACAGGGCTGAAGGGCCGGAAACGTGAACCAGGGTGTCGGCGCCCACGCTCAGATACATCAGGCTGAGCTTGGCGTCATGGACGCGCAACCGTGTACCCGGTCCCTGGATCTTCGCCAATTTGACCTCGAACACGCGCCGGTTGATCGTTCCGTTGGTGATCAGCATCTCAACAGGGGTGGACGCGGTG
>CAYPJN010000407.1:0-1075 GCA_964411055.1 uncultured Lentisphaerales bacterium
ATCGAGCGCAGCCGGCGGGAACGCCCGGCCGAAGCCGGCGAGGCCTTCGCCGCGCAGGAAGGCCGACACGGCGCGGATCTCGTTGGTCTGGTCGGACGTACGGGAGGCCGCCAGGGTCTGGTCGAGGCGTTCGAGGGCGCGCGCCGCGCCATCCGGATCGGCGGCGGCCACCCGGGCGGCCACCCAGTTGAGCATGTAGTCCCGGGGCCGGATCTGAAGGGCGCGCCGGAGCGTCTCCTCCGCGAGATCCAGGTCGTCGTAGTGCTCCAGCACCTCGACAAGGCCTTGCGAAAGGTTTTTGTCGATGCCCTTGTCGAACAGCTCCAGGCGCGCTTTCACCAGGGTCTTGTACTTTTCATAGGCCCCGGGCTTGTGGAAGCCGTAGGTGAACGTTGTGAGGCCGCAGAGGGCCGGGGACATCAGGGCGCCGAGATAGCGCGCGCGCGCGGCATCCGGCGTGCCCGGCGTTCCGAGCTCCGCGCGCAGCGCGGACTCGGCGGCGTCGGCATCGAAGCGCGCCAGCGCCAGCATGGCGTCGCAGAGCGGCTGGTCGCGGAGGTCGGCCGGAAGTTTGCGGAGGTCGGCGGCCACGGCATCGAAGCGGGCGCGTTCCTTGCGCTCGATAAAGCCCTTGGCGCAGCCGGTGAGAATGGCGCCAGTGCGTCGGTCGTCGAACAGTTTCGCGTTTTGTTTCAGCAGCCGCAGCCCCGCCTCCGGATCGAACATGCCCATCTGGTCGAGCATTGAGGAGAGTTCGTCGAGGCGCCGCGACTGAAAGGACGCGGCCTTGCGCTCGTCCGACGCGATGTCTTCCGGGACCTTCGTGGCAGCCAGTTGATCGAAGTAACGGGTGAACCGCTCGGGGTCGGCCGCCTTGTCCAGCGACCGGGTGGCGAGCGCGGATAGCATGCGCAGGCGGTTTTCCGGCGCCACGCGCGCCTCAATCTTTCCGAAGAGTGCCTCGGCGAGCTTCAGTTCGGGCTCGCCGCGGTGCACGTGCGTCAGTTCTCTGAAAAGAGTCTCGGCCGCCCGTGTACCGGCCGTAAGGTCGTCCATGGCCAGCAGCGAGGTCAGC
>CAYPJN010000407.1:1085-2899 GCA_964411055.1 uncultured Lentisphaerales bacterium
ATAGGTCTCGGGATCGTTGCCGGTTGCCGCGAAGTAGGCCACGCGCCGCAGGATGTCGGCCTGCTGCGCCACGTCGAGTCCCGGGGTCTTGGCATAGGCGGTCAGCGCGGCAATGATGGCCGGCTGGTCGTAGACGTAGGGCCGGGGGTTGTGCTGGCGGACAATGGCCTCCACGGCCGCGGTGAAGTCGCGCGGGCTGACGGCGGCCGGCGCCTGCGCCATGAGTCGCGGCGCGGCGCAAAGGGCAACGGCAAGGAACAGGCGGTACCAGGGGTTGGTCTTCATCTCAGCGGGCTCCTTCGGTCGTGGTCTCGAGATCGAGAATCAGCCGGATGCATTCGGCGCGGTAGGCGGCGATGTCGTCGCGCCGCTCGTCCCAGTAGGCGAGGAACGAGAGCGCGCGGCGCGCCATGGATGCGGCCGCCGCGCCCTGCGAGTTGTCCAGCAGTGCGCGGGCCAGGCTCCGCGCGAGGGTCGCGTAGCGCACGTCGTTCATGCCCTCGCGGACGCCCTCCCACGCGAGTGTGTCGATGACGTCGTCCTTCGTGCCATAGACGATCACGAGTCCGCGCAGTTCCGGCTCGTACGGCGTGGCCATGTCGTTCCAGTTGTTGCGCCACCAGCAGTAGTTCGCCGAGACGTCGTAGCCGGCCTTGTAGGTCATCATGCCGTGCAGGCGGCGGAAGTAGTCGGGGTTCTCGGGGCCGCTGTGCGGATTCGCGTACCAGCCGGTCAGGGCGTCGGGGTTGGCCTCTTTGAATAGGGCAACCTCTCCGGCGCGATGGGGAGTCGGCATGCCCGGAATGATCAGGTAGTCGAGGTTGAAGAGCAACTGGCGGTGAGGATAGCTGGTGACCATCACCTTGCCGCCTCCCTCATGCGCGGCGTGCCAGGCCTGGCGCTCGGCGCGGATGGTGTCGGGACCGCCTTCGTCGATGCCGTAGCTGTAGATGTCGGTGTGTCCGAGGTGCTTCAGCGCCAGCGCGCGCGTCTTGGCGATGGTGTCGCGGAGCGCGGCGATCTTGCGCTGACCGGTTGCCGTTTCGGACTCATCGCCGTAAAGCGCGACTCCTACGCCCTGCGCGCCGGAGAAATTCGGGCGGGTTGCGATGCCGGTCTCCTTCGCCAGCGCCACGTCGGCGGCCAGGCCCGCGGGGTTCATCGGTTCGATAGCGGGGAAGCCCATCGGATGCCGCGCGTTGTGGTTCGCCAGGTTCCTTAGAATCGCCGGATTGCGCGAGGCGGTACCGTAGAGGCAAAGGTAGAATTCCCGGTCCAGGTGCCGGGCCGTGCGCGGCGTGGGCAGCTCGAAGGGCAGAACGCGGAGCTGCATCGGGAGGGTCGCCAGCGCGGCGCCGCCGGCCTGGCGGATCTCGATGGTGCCCTCGTAAAGACCCGGTGCCGCCTCTCGGGGCACCCGCAGCGTGGTCAGCAACTGCTTGGCCTCGCCCGGCGCCAGGACGAAGGGCTGCAGGGCGGGAGCGTCGGCGATCAGTCCCTGGTTGCCCTGGTTGGCGAAGGTGTAGTCGGTGACCTCGAACGGGGCGCTCATCCAGGCGTGGCGCCGGGCTCCGGTGTCCGATTCGTAGCGCACGTAGTTGTCGCGTGTCTGCAGGTCTACCCGCACCAGATCCTCGTCATGGAGCAGCAGTTCCGGCACCAGCGTGCGGCCAAGGGTGTCGGAAAAGTAGCCGTACCAGGCAGATCCGCTCTGGTACCAGACCTTGACGACCTTGAGATCGATCGCCGCCGCCGGGATTCGGGCTCCGCCGGGGCCGACGAGGTCGCCAGCCCGCGCCTCCACGGCCGGGAGG
>CAYPJN010000408.1:0-724 GCA_964411055.1 uncultured Lentisphaerales bacterium
GTCCCGCCTTCAGGGACTGGTGATTGATTCCCGGCGCAGATTAATCAGGAACTCAAGAACTCAAGAAGGGTGCAAGAATGCGCGGTTTCCACAAACAAATTCCTGATTTCATGAGTTCCTGATTCAAAGGAATGCAGGGATTCGCAATAAGTCAACACTCCCTTCAGGCGGAAGCCGTTCAGGGGCTTCAGCCCCGTCTCTCGCCGTATGCAGCCCGGATTGACGGGCTCGCCCACTCTGCATGCACCGATCCTCACACCCCCCAGCAACTGAGAAGCTGTGAAAAAAATAGGGCACGGTTGTCACCGCGCCCACCAGTGGTCAAGAATGCGCCGTTTTCCTTTTATATTGGAGGGGCGGGCTCAGTCCCGACCGTATTCAGGCGATTATTTCACAGCTTCTGACCCATTACGATTTGGGTGGCCGGCCATGACCAACCGACTGGCCGTGCAACAGATGCAGGAGGGCACACCGCTGCACACTGCGGCTTTCAGGAGCGTCAATTTCGCCATGGATCAGCACAGGCGCAACCAGGCTGGCCAGTCTTGGTTCCGCCGTAACTTCGCCAGGTTCGCGCGGAAGCGCTGAATCACGCCTCACCCTTCGGCTCAGGCGGGGTCGTCTTCGCCCGACCGGTGGTCAGGGTGTAGACCAGCGGCAGGACCGTCAGCGTCAGAATGCCGGCGACGATGATGCCGCCGACGGAGGCGATCCCGATACCGGC
>CAYPJN010000408.1:734-2864 GCA_964411055.1 uncultured Lentisphaerales bacterium
TCCGGTTCTCGGAGCCGATTCCCGTGCTCAGCGCGATCGGCAGCATGCCGAGTCCCGAGGCAAGTACCACCATCAGCACGGGCCGGAACTGGTCGGCCATCGCCGCCAGCATCGCCTCGCGGCGGCACATGCCCGCGTGCAGGTTCTGCGCCGTCTTGTCGACGATCAGAATGGCGGCGTTGACTACCACGCCGATCAGCATCAGTACGCCGAGCAGCACGAGGATGGTAATGGCGGATCCGGTCATCACCAGCGACCAGATCACGCCGATGAGGCCCATGGGCAGCGTCAGCAGCACAAGCGCCGGCCGGCTCCACGACTCGAGAATCGCCGCCAGTGTCAGCAGGGTCAGAAAGGCGGCCAGCAGAAGCGCCTCGCCGAAGTCGGCCAGCGCCTCGCCCATCATCTCGCTCATGCCCGAGGTGTCGAGCCGGTAGCCCGGGGGGATCAGATTCCGCTCCGCGATGGCGGCGGCGACGCGCCCGCCGACCTCGCTCATGGTCGCGCCCGGCGCGATATCGCCGAGAATCTTGACGGTCCGCTGCTTGTCGACGCGGAAGATCTGGATCGTCGAGCGGGTCTCCTCGACATCGGCCACCGACTCGAGCGGGATGGGGCGGCCGTCGGCGCCCGGTAGCAGGAACTGGCGGATCTGTTCCTGGCCGGGTTGCTCGGCCAGTTTGACACGGATGTCGTAGGTGCGGTCGCCGCGCTTGTAGTCGGCCGCCTCGATGCCGTCGATGTTCGCCCGCACGATCATCCCGAGCCGCGTGGCCGGCATGCCGAGATCGGCGAGGATCGTCCGCTTCGGCACCACGCGGATTTCGGGCTTCCGGTCGCGGACGGTCGTGTCGAGCTGCGCCACGCCAGAGACCGTGCGCCCCGTCTCGCGGATCGCCGTGGCGGCCGTTTCGAGCGTCTCGAGGTCGTCGCCGGAGAGGTTGTAGTCGATCTGGAAGCTCTGGCCGCCCATCTTGCCGGGCACGGAGGCCGAGAGCGTGCAGTCGGTCTCGTTCGCCAGCATGGCGCGGATTTCGTTGAGCCGCTCCTGGATCGACCAGGTACGCGCGGTCTTGGGTTTGAAGAAGAGCTCGATCTGGCCCAGGTAGACACCCTCGTTCGGCTGGCCGCCGAACGACTCAGCCTTGCCTGCCGTGGTCAGCACATGGTCGAGGTCTGACAGTCCCAGAAGACGCGACTGGATGCCCTCGAGTCGCCCGACCGTCGCCTCCAAATCGTAATAGGAGGGTAGGTCAACGCGGATGAAGACGCGGCCGCGGTCGTCGTTCTCGAAGAAGCTGAAGCCGAGACGCGAGCCGCCGAATTTCAGGGTCAGGATGAACAGCACGACAAACCCGAGTACGATCGGGAGGTTGAGGTACTTGTGCCACGCGACGCGGCGGATGCCCTCGGTGTAGCGCTCGGCAAAACGCTGGAAGCCCTGGTTCCAGCGCGCGCCGAAGCGGGACAGGGCATTGTTCCGGCGCTGGCTGGCCGGCTGCAGCAGCAGGGCGCAGAGGATCGGCGTCAGCGTGAAGCTGATCAGGATCGAGACGGCATTGACGATCAGGGTGGTGACGGCGAAGGCGCTGAGCATCAGCCCGATCATGCTGCTCATCATCGCCAGCGGAAACATCACGACGACGTTCGTTCCCGCCGAGGCCAGCACGGCCACGCCGACCTCCGAGGCGCCCCGGCCGGCCGCCTCCCAATGATTGTCGATCTCCTCGAACTTCGAGACGATGTTCTCCAGGACGACGATCGAGTTGGAGACGAGCACGCCGGTGGACAGGCCGATGGCCAGCAGGGTGACGGTGTTGAGCGACTGCCCCGCCAGGTGCATGAAGAAGAGGCTGATCACGACGGTCACCGGCATCGTGATGGCGACGATCACCGTCGTACGGAGGTTGACGAGGAAGACAAAGAGGACCGCCGCGCAGAGCAGGATCGCCTGCCCGATGCTCGACAGGGCCGAATTGACGGAGGCGACCACGCTCGCCGACTCGTCGGAGATCCAGTTCAGTTCCATGCCGCCCGGCAGCGCGCGCCGGAGCTCCTCGAAGCGCTTGCGGGTCTCGCGCACGACGGCCACGGTATTGCCCTCGGCCTTCTTGACGACCTTGAGCACCA
>CAYPJN010000409.1:0-2863 GCA_964411055.1 uncultured Lentisphaerales bacterium
AGGCGGTGGCCTCGGGGTTGCCGGTCATCTGCACGGATGCCTGCGGCAGCCATGTTGAACTGGTGCGCCACGGGTTCAACGGGCGGGTCTGCGGCACGGGGGACGCCGAGGGGTTGTCCCAGTCCATGGCGTGGATGCACGCGCATGCGGACGAACTGCCCGGGATGGGACGGCGGGGGCAGTCCCTGGCGGCTCCCTACGCGAAGGAACGATGGGCCGTGCAGTGGCGCGAGCGGATCGAGCGGGTGAGTGGAGCCGGTCGATAATGGAACGCAGAGGCGCGGAGGCGTGGAGATTTTTTAACGCAGAGACGCAGAGACGCAGGAGAAGACAATGGCCAGGATTTCTCTCTGCGCCTTTGCGCCTCTGCGTTGACTCTCGCAAGAAAGAACCGGACTAATCATGAAGAACAGCGTACTACTGATCACAGGCGGAACGGGCTCGTTCGGCAACGCGGTGCTGGAACGCTACCTGAACTCGCCGCTCAAGGAGATCCGCATCTTCTCGCGCGACGAGAAGAAGCAGGATGACATGCGGCACTACTACCAGAGCCAGAAACTCAAGTTCTACATCGGCGATGTCCGCAACCGCGCGTCGATCGAGGAGGCGATGCAGGGGGTCGACCTTGTCTTCCACGCCGCCGCGCTCAAGCAAGTGCCCTCCTGCGAGTTCTATCCCATGGAGGCTGTCAACACCAACGTCATTGGCGCCGACAACGTCCTTTCGACGGCCGTCGGCGCCGGCGTGCGCCACGCGGTCGTGCTGAGCACCGACAAGGCCGCCTATCCGATCAACGTCATGGGCATGTCCAAGGCGCTCATGGAGAAGGTGGCCGTGGCGCGCTCGCGCACGGGCATCGCGCACGGCACGACGATTTGCGTGACGCGCTACGGCAATGTCATGGCCTCGCGGGGCTCGGTGATCCCGCTCTTCATCGAGCAGATAAAGCAGGGCAAGCCGCTGACCGTCACCGATCCGAACATGACGCGCTACATGATGTCCCTCGACGATGCCGTCAACCTGGTGGTCTACGCCTTCGAGCACGGGAAACCAGGCGACCTCTTTGTCCAGAAGGCGCCGGCGGCGACGATCGAGTGTCTGGCGAAGGCTATCAAGGAGGTCTTCGCGTCCGATGTGCCAATCAACACCATTGGCACGCGTCACGGCGAGAAGCTGCACGAGACGCTCCTGACCCGGGAGGAGCGGCTCCGGGCTGTCGATCTGCCGGGCTACTTCCGCGTGCCGGCCGACAACCGGGATCTCAACTACGGCCTCTTCTTCTCCGAGGGCTCCGGCTCGCTGGCGCCGATAGAGGACTATAATTCGGGCAACACCCAGCGCCTGGGGCAGGAGGAGATGGTGGCGATGCTGCGCGAGCTGCCCTACGTGAAGGCAGAACTGGAAGGGCGTAAGGGGCAGGGGTGGTGAGTGGTGAGTGGTGAGTGGTGAGTGGTGAGTGGTGAGTGGTGAGTGGTGAGTGGTGAGTGGTCGAGTCCGGTCGCCCCCGTCGCTTCGTCGTCAGCCAATTACGGGAAACATCTGCCGTGGAAAAGAGCAAAATCAATATCCTGGTCACAGGCGCCAATGGCTTTGTCGGGCGCAACCTCTGCGCCGTGCTGGCCCGGCGCGACGACGTCTTGCTGTACCATCACGATGTGGAGCAGACGCAGGTGGAACTGGAGGCGGCGCTGGCGGAGGCGGACGTCATCTACCATCTTGCCGGTGTCAACCGCCCCCTCGATCCCGCCGACTTCGCGAAGGGCAATGCCGACTTCACCCGGCAAATCTGCGACCGCCTGCTGGCCCTGAAGCGCGCGCCCCTGATCGTGCTTTCCTCCAGCACCCAGGCGGAGCTTGATAATCCCTACGGCGCCAGCAAGCGCCAGGCCGAGCAGATTGTCGCGGACTATGCGCAAGCCTGCGCCGCTCGCTACGCAAACGACCCTGAATCTCCGCGCCTCTGCGTCTCTGCGTTAAATCCTCCCCAGTCGACAAAGCTCACGACAAAGCTTGAAACCACTCACCACTCACCACTCACCACTCCCTACGCCCGTGTCTTCCGTCTCCCGAACGTGTTCGGCAAGTGGTCGCGGCCGAACTACAACTCCGCCGTCGCCACCTGGTGCCACAACATTGCCCGCGGGCTGCCGATCCAGGTGCGCGATCCCGCCGCCACGGTCACGCTGGTCTACATCGACGATGTCGTCAACGCCTTCCTCGCCTGCCTGGTTCCGTCGGCGGGCGAGGAGCCGCAACTGCAGGCCGGTATCGCGCCGACCTATACCCGCACGCTGGGCGAGATCACGGATCTGATCCGCGGCTTCAGGGCGGGGCGCGAGACGCTGGCCGTGCCCGGCCAGACGGACGCGTTCGTCAAGAAGCTCTACGCCACCTACCTCTCGTTTCTGCCGGAAGACCAGTTCGGCTATCCGCTGAAGATGAACGTGGATGCGCGGGGCAGTTTCACCGAGTTCATCCGGACACCGGAACGGGGGCAGGTCTCGGTCAACATCTCCCGGCCGGGCATCGTGAAGGGCAACCACTGGCACCATACGAAGGTGGAGAAGTTCCTGGTGGTCAGCGGGCGCGGGGTGATCCGGTTCCGGAAAGTGGATGGGGGGATGCTGCGCGGAGAAGAGAATAACGCAGAGGCGCAGAGACGCAGAGAAGAGGGTAACGCAGAGGCGCAGAGGCGCAGAGAAGAGAGTAACGCAGAGGCGCAGAGGCGCAGAGAAGAGAGTAACGCAGAGGCGCAGAGACCCAGAGGGGAAGACATGCATGAGAATGAGATCAGTGCCATAATTCTCGATGCCGCCATCACTGTTCATCGTGAATTGGGCGGACCGGGATTGCTGGAGTCGGT
>CAYPJN010000410.1:0-2859 GCA_964411055.1 uncultured Lentisphaerales bacterium
CCCGCGCGCTTCGCCAGCCGCTCGCGCAACTGCCCCTTCGCGGGCATGGCGCTGCCGGGACGCGTCCTGCTGACGGTCTGCACCGGGCGTGTCGCCTGGTGCGACCCCGTGTGGAGCGGGGCGGCCGCGCTCGGCCGCTAGCCCGCCCGCGCGCATGTTTCTGTTTATAAGAACAATATGATGGACAAACCTGCGCGTTTTTGCCAAACTGCCCGTACCTGCACGCACTGGCTGCGTCGGCAGGCAAAACAAGGAAGGTGACGCATGCATTGCAGGCAATGGAGCATTTTTGCCGTCGTTCTCGTCTCGGGAGCGGCGTTGGCGCAGCAGGCCGAGGCGCCGAAGACGCCGCCCTTCGCGTGGGGCGCCGATGTGCGGATCCGCGAGGAGGCCTTCGACGAGATACCGTTCCTGGCCGACCCGCCCGGCGTCACCCGCGGCGGCGAGAACAACTATTTCCGCTTCCGCTCGCGCCTCTGGGGCTCGGCCGCGTGGGATGCGGTCAGCGTCCACGGGCGTTTGACCAGCGAGTTCCGGCACTATCTGGAGCCGGACGCGCCTTCGGCCTGGGACTGGCCGGACGAGATCGTGGTCGACCAGCTCTACATCAATCTCAAGGGCCTGGTCGACGGCGTCATGGATCTGCGCGTCGGACGCCAGGACATGCTCTTCGGCGCCGGCCGCGTGCTGCTGGAGGGCACGCCCAAGGACGGTTCGCGCACGATATACTTCGATGCCGCGCGCCTGACCTGGCACCCGAACGCGCAGGCGGCGATCGACCTGATCGGCATCTACAACCAAGCCGAGACGGGGCTCGATATCGGCCCGCTCGACCGCGACAACACGGGCTTCGACAAGTACAGCAACGACCTGACCGAGAGCGGCGGCGGCGTCTACGCCACCTTCAAGAACATCCCCGAACTGCCGTTCGAATTCTACTACCTGTTCAAGGACGAGAGCGCCTGGGACAGCTTCGATCCCGGCACCCCGCCGCAGCCCGTGAAGCGTCCCGGCCGCCAGACGCACACCTTCGGCACGCGGCTGATGCCGAAGCTCACCAGCCAGATCGGCTTTGAATTCGAGGGCGCGGCGCAGATCGGCGAGACCGACGACGACCACGACGTCGGCGGCTACCTGGGCTACGGCGGCGCCATCTGGACGCTGCCGGTGGAGATCGCCAAGGCGCGCCCGACGCTGACCGCGGGCATCTACTACCTGTCGGGCGACGATCCGGACACGGCCGACAAGGACGAGGGTTGGAATCCGCTCTGGTCGCGCTACCCGCAGTTCAGCGAGCTCTACATCTACGCCTTCGACGCCGAGAAGGCCGGCTACTGGAGCAACGTGCTCTACCCCAGCCTGACGGCGGCGGTGGCCTTCGACAAGTTCCACAAGCTGAGTCTCTCGGCGGGCGTGATGTATGCTCCCGAGGACAACGGCCCCGGCAGCGGCGACCGGCGCGGCACGCTCTACACGGCGCGCTACGACTTCCCCATCGCCAGCGGCCTGCTCGCCCAAAGCGACCGGATGTACGGCCATCTGCTTGCCGAGGTGCTCGAACCCGGCGACTACTACCGGGTCGACGAGACGGCCTATTTCGTCCGATGGGAACTCGTCTACAGTTTCTGAGCATCTCTTGATGTGACAGACAACTGGATTGACCTGCGCCCCGATCCCCGGCACGTGGCCCGCGAGCGCGAGCGCGCCCGCGGGCTGCGCGCCTCCTCCTGGTGGCGGCAGCAACTGGCGGCGGGCCGCTGCCACTACTGCGGCGGGCACTTCGAACCTGCCAAGCTCACGATGGATCATGTCGTTCCGGTGGCCCGGGGGGGGCGCAGCGTCAAGGGCAACGTCGTGCCGGCCTGCGCCGCGTGCAACCGCGCCAAGCGCCATCTGACGCCCGCCGAACAGGCTCTGGCCAAACTTGAGCGTTAAGTGTTCAACGTTCAGCGTTAAGCGTTAAAGAAAAGGAGTACGTTCCCGCTTGGATTACCTGCCGCAATCCAGTAGCATAGCAACGCAAATCACCGGTCAGGGTTTTCCGCCGGCGCAATTCTTCGGTTCCGAGGCCTGCCATGCTTGACATCAAACGCATCCGTGAGAATCCCGACGAACTCCGCGACGGACTGCGGCGCCGCTTCATGGATGCCGCGTCCGTAGACGCGCTGCTGGCGTGCGACCAGGAGCGGCGTTCGATCGTCACGCGCGTCGAGGAGCTGAAGAGCCGCCGCAACGCGATCTCCCGCGATGTCGGCAAGAAGCGCAAGGCGGGGGAGGATACCGCGGCGCTGCAGGACGAGGTGCGGGCGATGGGCGACACGATCGCCGCCATGGACGAGCAGGTGCGCGTGCTCGACGAGCGCCAGCGCAACCTCCTGCTGGCCATTCCCAACATCCCCTGCGCCACCATTCCCACGGGGCCCGACGCCGGCGCCAACCGCGTCGTGCGCGAGGTCGGCGCGCCGCCGGCGTTCGATTTCGCCCCGCTCGACCACGTCGCGCTCGGCGAGCGGCTCGGCCTCTTCGACCTGCCGCGCGCCACGCGCATGACCGGCAGCGGCTTCCCGCTGCTGCTCGGCGCCGGCGCGCGCCTGCAGCGCGCCCTGATCCAGTTCATGCTCGACATGCACACCACGCGCCACGGCTACACCGAGATGCTTCCCCCCTTCGTCGTCAACACCGACTCGATGATCGGCACCGGCCAGATCCCCAAGATGGCAGACGACATGTACCACTGCGAGCGCGACGATCTCTGGCTGATCCCCACCGCCGAGGTCCCCGTCACCAACTACTACCGCGACGAGATCATCGACGCACCGCTCCCGGTCGCCCTTACCGCCTACACCCCCTGCTTCCGCC
>CAYPJN010000411.1:0-2851 GCA_964411055.1 uncultured Lentisphaerales bacterium
GCCCCAGCCTGAGGCGCGACGAGCTCCAGAGCCCCGGCTACCGCGGCGACGACGCCGAGTCGGTCACGGCGCAACTTCTCGACAGCCGCGCGCTGATCCGCGACGAATGTGCGCGGCTCTCGGCAGCGAACCCCGGTACCGACATCCAACCCTTTGCGCTGCCCTCCATTCCGTGCTTCCGCGCGACGCGGCGCCTTGTCGGCGCGCGCTCTCTCGGCGAGCGCGACATGCATGTCTGGTTCGAGGATGCCATCTGCCTAACGGGCGACTGGCGGCGGCGCGGACCGGTCTTCGCCATCACGCCGGAGATGCTGCGTGGCGTGGCCAACCGCAACCTTCTGAGCGTCGGACGCTGCATGTCCGCCGACAAGACGATCTGGGACTGCACGCGCGTCATACCGACCTGCGCCGTCACCGGCGAGGCCGCCGGCGCGGCGGCAGCGATGGCCTGCCGCGACTGGGCGGGCGATGTCCACCGCGTGCCGGCCGCTTCGCTGCAGGCGCTGCTCCGCGAGCGGGGCAACCTGGTCGATCCCGCGCTCGTCGCACCCCTCCCCGGCTGACGCGCGCGTCAGCACGAGTCGCACAGGACGTGCAGAACCGCGGCCCCGTCTCCAGACCGGCCGTCCCGGAGGTCCGGCCCCACCCTGCGTCAAAGACTCCCGGTTGCGTCCGATACAGTGGCGCGGGACCTATGGAGTGCCGGGAAGGATTACCGCTCGTTTTCCCGTCCCTGATAGGGTAACCTCTTCACATTGATTGTCCCGGACGCAGACCATCGCGTGGCTGAACTGGCGGTCATGCGGCCGGAGATTCTCGATGCAGAGGTGGTCGGCAGGCAGATCCTGAAAGGCTTCATCATGGATGTGGCAATCGCGCTGGTGGATGACGCGTTTCTCTTCGGCACGGGGAAGTCCGATGGCATTCTGGTTCTGCCGGCCTACGCGGCTGTCCAGACGGGCACCAACCGCGTGCTTGCATGCGGGGAGGAGGCGAAGGCCATGCTGGGCCGGACGCCGGACAATATCTCCGTCAGTCGGGTTCTGGCAACAGCCGGAGATCAAGGCCGTCATCACAGTCTCGGACGACTGGTTTGAGTTCGCGGTGATCTCCCTTGCCGGGGTGTTGGCCGGCGCCAACGGCACGATCGGCACCCATGCCTTCGTGGAGGACATCCGGGATCATCTCACGCTGTCGCGCCAGTTTTGCCCGGATGCGGTTGCGCTGGCTTCGCAACTGGAGTCGGCCGGAGTAAATCCGCGTACCGCTTCCGACGTCGCGGGATGGGAGACGTGGACCGGCCGGAGCGAATTAGGCCGACAGCAGACACAGACCGTCTCCGTCGACGACCTCACCATCGGGATGATGCCGTCGCTGGTGCGGCTGACCGAGCGTCTCAAGTCCGCCATCCGCGGTCTGTCCAACGACCAGCAGTACCAGATGAGCCGGGCAACGATTCACGCGACCGGAAGCGCGATGCGGATACCCGGGCTGGCGCAGATGATCGCCGGGCAACTCGGCCATTCGATAACGCCCTTCAACAGCGAGACACATCCCGCCATCGAAGGCTGCAAGACCGTCATGAAGGAACTGCACCTTCTCACGCGGCAGCCGAGAAACAGATGAAGAGGCCCGCGTAGTGAAATAGTGGTCGAGGTCGGGGCGATTTTCTGTTGTGGCGCGAGAGGCATTTGGGGGCGGCCAGATTCCGGGGCCGAGAGTGACCGTTTGCCTGTTTGCCTATTGTGCGTTCAGGGTTTGGCTTGAGGGTTCGCCGTTTGCTCCCGATTGTCACGCCCAATGTCAACGTGTGTCCGGGCCTGAAGGACCCTCCCGGACTTCCACTCCGACGGGGGAGCGTGTCCGCGCAGCACGCGCCGGAGTACCGCCTTCAGGCGGAAGTCGTTCAGGGGCTTCAGCCCCGCTCTCACCATTGAAAGGGGCGATCCACTTTCCGCCAACTTCTGGATCCGCTTCCACAGCGTCTCTTCATCCGTGCGCTTGATGCGCCCGCCAGCGGGACATCCGCGTGGCCCGTAGTTTCTTCCGCCCATTTTTCCGTCGCCGATCCCGCCGACTGGAGCTTCACGCCCGACCCGACCGGCCTCTGGGTGCGCGCCACGGCCGATTTCGGCACGACCAATGAGCTCGCCGGCGGCGCGTCACTTGAGTCCCTTCTCTTGTCGCCATCGACTACTCCGACTCCACCCCGGACGTGTCGTTCCAATACGACCGCCTCGGGCGCATGACTTCCGCAGTGGTTGCCGGAATCATCCTGATGTGTGGTGGCGCCATGATGCGTGGCTGGTCTCAAACGCCTTTCGGCTGTTGGTCCGATCAGGACGAGCGGGAAGCTCAGGAATATCCACGTCCGGCAACCGAAGCGTCTCAAACGCCTTTCGGCTGTTGGTTCGATCAGGACACATAGGCGAGGTCAAGGAAGCAACCCTGACGGTTGATTTGTCTCAAATGCCTTTCGGCTGTTGGTTCGATCAGGACAACGAGGATCCGGTCAACCCGCCCGACGAGGCCTTCGCGTCTCAAACGCCTTTCGGCTTTTGATCCGATCAGGACCCGAGGCGCTGGCCGCTGGCAAGGCCGGCAAGGCCGCCAAGTCACAAACGCCTTTCGGCTTTTGATCCGATCAGGACGGGCTGGCGCGGGCCGTCGAGCTCCTTGAGGAGGAGATGTCACAAACGCCTTTCGGCTTTTGATCCGATCAGGACCCCCTTGCTATGTCGGCAAGGGGAACACACGCGCCGGGCGGTCACAAACGCCTTTCGGCTTTTGATCCGATCAGGACATGAAGAACACGATCACGATAGAGGAGATCGAAGCGAGTCGGTCACAA
>CAYPJN010000412.1:0-2836 GCA_964411055.1 uncultured Lentisphaerales bacterium
AGACCTACATCTACGCCTCCGACGCCGACCCGGACGCCAAGGCCAAGGCCGACATAGACGCGCTCATCGCCCGCAGCTACCTGCCGCGCCTGCCGCCAGGCCTTGATTTCCGGAAAATCTTCCGCATCGGCAAGGCGGCCGACGAGATCCTCGCCTTCGCCGCCGAGGAAAAGGCCGATCTGATCATTATCGGCCGCCAGGGCAAGGGCGCAGTGCGCTCGATCTTCTTCGGCGACGTGGCGGCGCGTGTCGCGCGCAACGCCGCCTGTCCGCTGCTGATCATCCCGCTGGCCTTCGCCCGGCGTCCGCCGGAACCGTCGGACGCCCCGGCCCGCGCGTAGTCCGCGGAGGAGCCCCTTGCGTCCGAATGCCGCTAACAGCGAGAAGATGATGAAATTGCAGTGGATCGTCTTGGCGACAGCAATGCTGGCGGGATGCGTGGGTGTCGGGAAGCACGTGTCGACTGAACTGGTGATCGACGGGTTCTACACCTGCACGACGGGGAAGGACCAGGTCGCGGCCGGGAAGGACGAGACGGTGTTCCGATGCTCGATCCGGAACGGCGAGTTCGTCTTCCGCTTCGACGTGGTGGATTCGGACGTCTGCGTCGCGGAGGTGGTGAAACATCCGCTCGACATCGCCAATGGCGACCGGGTCGAGTTGTATTTCGTCCCCGACCGCGGGATGACGGACGGCTACCGCTGCGCCGAGATCGACGCCTCGGGACGCATCCTCTCGTACTCGGTCGATGAAAAGAAGAACTACGACTGGTTCTGGAAATTCAAGACGCTCCAGTCCCAGGCGCGCCACACCGCAAATGGGTATTCCGTCGAGGGCAGCGTCGCCGTCGACGAACTCGTCTCCTTCGGCATCGATCCCAACGACTTCTTCCTCGGCGTCTTCCGCGCGGAGATGAGCGCCCCCGGCAAAGTCAGCCGGTGGTGCTCCGCCGTTCCGATCGTCCTGCCCGCAAAATTCCACCAGCCGGCGATGATCTTTCCATTTCGTTGAGCAGACCCGCATACTGCGGGTTTGTGTCCTTGTAGGCGTAAATCGTGGGTTGCGAGGCGGGACGGGGCGGGAAAAATCCGGTAAGACCACCTCGGAATGGGAAGTGCCTGTTGAAGCGACAAAGGCAGGAGACTCCAGCGGTCTTGTGCCTTCGTGTCCTTCGAGGTGAAAATGCGCTTGGTTTCCGGGCTGGCCGTCCCGGAGGTCCGGCCCCACTCCGCGCCCCTCGCAAGTGCGACGGCGTCTACTACACGCCCGAATGGGCCGTCCCGGAGGTCCGGCCCCACTCCGCGCCCCTCAGTGCGGGAGAATTCCGCCGCAGTCGACGGGGAAAGGATCGGGCAGGCATTCCTGCCTGCCCATGCGTCGCGCCCGCGGTCAATTGCTCGTCACGGCGAGCGGCGTGATGTTTATCGAGCCGCTGGCGCCCTGCAGGTCGACGTGGCTGCCGCCGCGGCTGTAGGTGCCCAGCAGCGAGCGGTTGGAGAGCGTCCCCGATGTTCCGCCCGACCAGTCGCCCGAGAGCGTGCCGACGATCTTGGCGCCATTGGCGGCCGTGACCTCGTAGTTCAGGCGGACATTGCCGGCGGTGCGGCTCTCGGACGGCACATTGGCCCCGGTCACGCGTCCGCTGTAGACGACGCCCTGGTTGTCCGTGAAGGTCAGCAGGTTGCCCTTCTGGTTGATTGTGAAGAAGGTGATGGTCGATCCGGGCGTGGCCGGCGTGCCCGGCGTCGTGTCGGTGCCCTCGTAGCTGTAGCTGTAGCTGGCCCGGATCGCCAGGCCCACGAGCGGCAGGCCGGCCAGGCGGGCCGACCAGTAGCCGGTCACGTAGTTGACCGTGCCGCCCTGGCCGCCGGACAAGACGCCCCCGCCCTGATCCGTGAAGACCGTGCCGCCGACGTTGATCGAGACCGATCCCTCGACCACGGGCAGACGCCGCAAGGTTCCGCTGTAGGTGTCGGTCGCCGTGGTATTCCCGTGGTTCTCGTTGCTGACCTCGGCCGTCTTGGTCGAGGTCGCCGTGGTGCTGGAGGTGCCCGGGGTCGCCTCGACGGTGTTGTAGAGGCGGTAGGTGCCGCTGAAGTTGACCCAGGAGTAGGCGTCGTTCCACGACTCCTCGCTGCTCGTGCCGGTCCATTCGCAGCCGACGGTGAGGCCTACGATTGCCGCGACGGCGCCGGTGAAAAGAAAATTATGCTTCATGATTCCGGAATCCTTTCAGCTCCAAAACGAACTCCTTGATACCACATCCGCGGCGTCCGTGCAATCGGAAACACGCGTTGGGAGTAAGGCGTGAGGCGTGAGTGGTGAGCGGTGAGCGGATTTTTAAATGGACGCACAGGATGGACAGGATTCTTGAGGGAGGGAGAAAGCGGGTCGAGTAAGCGCGGCGGCTCGCTGGGGACAGCTCGCCCTACCCCTGCGCCTCTGCGTTAAACACTCCCCAGCGCGGCGGCTCGCTGGGGACAGCTCGCCCTACCCCTGCGCCTCTGCTCACCACTCACCTACTCGGTCAGCATCCGCAGCCGGTAGAAGCCGCTGGGCGACGCCTCGCGCGGCAGGGTCGCCTGGCCGCCCGAGACACCGCTCGACAGGTTGGTCACCGGACGCCAGCCGGGACTCGTCAGCGACTCCGTGAACTCCACGACGTAGTCCAGCGTCCGTCCCAGCGGGTAGGCCGTCCCGTCCGGCGCCGCGAGGGGCGCCAGGCCATCGGCATCCTCCGTCTGCCAGCTCCAGCCGAGGCTGCCCGCGGCGGGATCGAGGCCCGTGATGCGCAGCAGGTTGGCCGTCGTCGGACCGAAGCCCGCGAGGCTGCTGT
>CAYPJN010000413.1:0-2833 GCA_964411055.1 uncultured Lentisphaerales bacterium
GACGGGACTGATCTACGTGCCGGGGCTCTTCTCGGCGCCGGAGGAGATCCAGACGCTGGCGCGCGCCGCGGCCGCCCGCAAGGGGATCTACGCCACCCATATGCGCAGCGAGGGCGACCGGATCGAGGAGGCGCTCGCGGAAGTGCTCGGCATCGCGCGCGACACCGGCGTCCGGGTGCAGATCTCGCACCTCAAGACGGCCGGCAAGGCCAACTGGGGCAAGCTGGAGAACATGCTGGGCCAGATCAATGCGGCGCGCGCCGCCGGTTGCGACGTGCATGCCGACCGCTATCCCTACTGCGTCAGCGCAACCTCTCTCGACAGCCGCCTGCCGGGCTGGGCGCAGGCCGACGGCGATGCCGCCATCCTCGCGCGCCTGCGGGAGCCCCGCAGCGGCGCGCGCATCCTGCGCGAGCTCGCGGACGGCGCGACACCCGAGACCTGGGAGCAGATCATCGTCGGCTCGACGGCGGCGCCCGAGCTGGCCCGGTTCCGCGGAGTGACGCTGGCCGCCGTCGCGCGCGCGTGGAACTGCGCGCCGCCCGAGGCGTTAGTCAGGTTCCTGCTGGCCGACAAGCTGTACACACAGGCCTTCTTCGCCAGCATGTCGGAGGACAACCTGCGGCGCATATACGCCGAACCCTGGGTCATGGTGGGCTCGGACGCATCGATCCGGGCGACATCGGGGCCGCTGTCACATGACTTTCCGCATCCGCGCGCCTTCGGCACCTTCGCGCGCTTTCTTCGGATGGCGCTCGACGGCGCGCTGCCCTTCGCCATCGAGGAGGCGGTTCGCCGCATGACCCTGCTGCCGGCGCAGGCCTTCGGCCTCGCGGGACGCGGTCAGCTCGCGGAGGGCGCCTGGGCCGACATCGCGGTGATCGATCCCGCCGCCGTGCGCGACATGGCGACCTTTACCGATCCGATCCGCTACGCCGAAGGATGCCGCTGCACCCTGGTCAACGGACATATCGCCTTCGACGGACAACAGGCCCGGCACCGTCCCGGCCAGTGGCTGGCGGGCGGCGCGGAACGGGCCTGAAGCCGCGGGGGCTCAAGGCCCGTTCTGCTGCCGGCGGCGCTCCCGTCGCTACGGGTAGGTGAATGGCGCCAGGATGCGGTAGAACCGGACCGGCCGGTTGGTGGCGTCCTGATCCTGGTAGAATTGCGACGTGCTCAAGCCGCTCAGGACGGACCACGCCGTCGGATTGGTTGCCGAGCCAAGGATGTTCGAACAGACCTGCGGCTGCGTCAGCAGCGATGGATCGCAGTTCCACTGCACCAGCACACCGTTCGTCGCGTTGTGCGCCAGGTTGGTGATCGTGATCACCGCGCCGCCGGGAGGCTGGAACTGGCTGATATGGAGCAGGTAGTCCTCGATCTCGCCGTCGGCGACCGCCCCGGCGTACGCCAGCGGCACGTTCATAGAACTCGTGCGGAAGCGGGCGTAGGTCCTGCCGAGGAATTTGCCCGCCGGCGCGGCGACCGAGAGCGCGTTGGTTCCGGGCGATAGGGCATAGGCCGCCGCGATCCTCTCGCCGGCATCGGCCCAGGTTCCGTTGCCGTTGAAGTCGACCCACGCGGTCAGCCAGGGCGAGCCTGGCGTGACAACCCGGATGGTCAGGTTCGATCCCCGCACGAGCACCGCCTGGCCGAGCGCGTTGGTGGGGAAAATCACCCCGTCCTCGTCGTCGAGGTTGGCGAGGTCGTCGCCGTTGGCCATGGCCGACGGCTGCCCATCGCGTTCAGTATCGATCAGCGCGCCAAGGATATTCGGGTCGGCCACCGGCGCCACGTGCCGGGCGCCGTTGGCGATCAGGAGCGTGGGGAAGGGCGCGGGGGCGTCACCATAGTCCAGCACCGCTTCCTCGATTTCGCTGACCATTACCCGGTAGTCCTCGACCTCGCCGTCGGCCGCGCCGCCGCGGACCGTCAGGAACGGGTTGGTGCTGAAGCGCCAGCGCATGTAGGTGTAGCCGGGCGTCGCGGAGGCGGGCACGTCAAACGTGATGTCATAGTTGCCCGTGGACAGGGTCACGTCCGCCAGCACTTGTTCGGCCGCATCGTCCCAGTCTTTGTCGGCGTTGGCGTCCAGCCAGGCGCTGAGCAGGCCGCTGCCGACGACCGAGACCTTCACGCTGGCCTTCAGTCCGGGATAGAGGCCGGAAACGAACTGGATGCCGTCTTCGTCATTCTGGTTGTTCAGGTCGTCGCCGTCCGCCGGGACGGTGGGCTGTCCGTTGGCCTCGGCATCGATCAAGGCGCCCAGAAGCAGTCCGGGCTTGATCAGGTGCCAGGCGCCGTTGTTGAAGGAGAGGGTCGGGTAGCCCGCGGCCGTGGGACTGTCGGGCGCGTCGCCCCAATCGGCGTGCTCGATGAAGACCTCGTAGTCCTCGACCTCGCCGTCGGACGCGGCGCCGGTGGGAGGCAGCCCGCCCTGCCGGCTGATCCGGAAGCGGGCGAAAGTCCAGCCGTTGGTGGCGGATCCAGGGATCGCGATCGTCACCGGGTTGAAGCCGACCCCCATCCAACTGCCGACCAGCACCTGCTCGCCCGGGTCGTTCCAGTCGCCGTCGCCGTTCCAGTCGAACCAGGCATCGACGCTGCCGCCGACTCCGGCGCCGTCGCTGACCAGGATCTGGATGACCGGGGAATGTCCCGCGACCATTGGGGAGGGCAAATGGACGCCGTTCTCATCGTCGTAGCCGTTGTTGTCATCGCCAAGGGCGTTGATGTCTGGCTGGCCATTGGTTTCCGGATCGGGGAGGCCGAGCGGATCGGCGGGAGCGCCTAGCCAGGGGCCTGTCGGATCGATCTGATGGCGGGCGCCATT
>CAYPJN010000414.1:0-2831 GCA_964411055.1 uncultured Lentisphaerales bacterium
GCGGCCGGTCTCGACGATGAAGGAGATGTCGGGCTCGCGGTTCTTGTTGAGGGGGGTGGGGACGCAGATGATGACGGCGTCAGCGGCGGACGCGGCGGAGAAGTCGGTGGTGGCGTCGAGGCGCCCGGATGCGATCTGCTCGCGGAGGGTCTCGGGGGAGATGTGCTTGATGTAGGAGTCGCCGCGCTTGAGCTTGTCGACCTTGGAGGGGTCGATGTCGATGCCGACGACCTTGGCGCCGGAACGGCAGAACTGGAGAGCAAGAGGCAGGCCGACGTAGCCTAGACCGATGATAGAGATGGTGGGCATGGGGTGGTTATGCGTGTGACAGGATCGGCGCGGATGGGGAGAGAGGGTTTTTACATGGATGAACAGGATGGACAGGATGTTGGGGAGATGGAGAAGCTACGGATTTCGCGGATGGCGCGGATTGTTTAGCGAAGCGGAATTACTTTGTCGCGAGCTTTGTCGCTTTGTCGAAAACAGGATCGGCGCGGATGGGGAGAGAGGGAAAGCTACGGATCTCGCGGATGGCGCGGATTCTTTTGGACAGGATGACAGGATCTGCAGGGACGCTTGATGCACCGCGAAAGGCCGTGATGCTGGGTTTAGCTACTGCCCTTCTCCAGTGCCGCCATTACCTGACGCGCTAAGGCGTTTGGTTCACTTTTCCGATGGTTCCGGCTTAAAGGTGAAGGGGGTCTTGATCTGCTTTTCGATGGCTTTCTGTCGGGCGATCTTGACCGGGTCGGCATGCGCAAGGAGTTTCTCGATAAATTCCGCGTACTCGTCCATGCGTAAAGCGGGAGGTCTCAGGAACCAAGGAAGCTCTTTTGCTTGTTTCATTGTTCGATTTCTTTGACTTTTGCCTGAACGCGCCGAAAAATCTCTTCATCGGCAAACTTCAGCGCCAGCGGATGCAGGTCGGATTCCAAGTCAAGCTCGTTGAGCACCATCAGCCATGCAATATCCGGCACATCCTTGTCGGTTCTCTTTTCCCGGGCCTGTGATAATGCGAAGAATTTCAGGGCAAGCAAATCCAACAGCGCCGGCACCCGCACTTGCGTGCCATGTACCTCGGCCATGGCGGCGTGTTCCATAATTTTGGCCATGGTTGCACTATCCGTATTCAGGAAATCAACCCGTAGCGACGACCCGGGGCGGTTGAAGAATGTCACGTTTGCCTGCGCGGACACGTTTGTGAAACCTGCCTGTTTCATGATCTTCCGCACGGTATCGCGCTGTTCGGAAACGACCATGAAGTCGACATCCAACGTGCTGCGCGAGTATCCGTAGTGATTGACCGCGAAACCGCCGATCAGCAGGCATTCGATGCCGGCCGTCGGAAGGGTTTCGGAGACCAGGGAGAAGATAAGATCAAGATCGGACATCGGGTGTAACTAAGAGCCTTGGATTTGATTTAGACAGGAACGTTAAGCAACCACACTGGCCACCATATCGGCGACGGAGGACTGGAATACATCGGGGTTGAAGCGGCTGGCGGCCAGGGCGGCGAAGGGCTTGCCGTAGCCGGGTGTCCGGCGGATCGTCTCGAACAGCGGGCACAGAAGGGCGGGCAACGCCGCGGGATCGGCAAAGCTCACGAGGCCGTTGGCAGGCTTGACGTCGCCGGGCGGCCAGCCGCGGACGGCGAAATCGGTGACTAGGCAGTGGCGTTCGTGCAGCAGGGCCTCGAAGATCAGCGTGCCGGGCTGGCCGCAGATCCTGCAGGTCTGCTCACTGCCGCTGACAAAGGGAGGGGGCATATGCGGAGGATCAGCGGGAGTTCCGGAGCTTTTCAAAGAGCAGGCCCCAGGTCTCGTGGAAGAGGCGGTCGGCGTGCTGGCAGTAGTCGCTGCGCGGCAGGGGGAGCTGCGACCAAGAGAAGAGGGGATGGGGCTTGCGGGCCTGGTAGTCGGCGGGGGCGGCGATGAAGCGGAAGTCGTTGGTGTGCGCGGCGCGGGCGAAGAGCGGCATCGCGCGGGGCAGGTGCGAGGCTGAGGTGACGACGATGATGTCCCGGGCGCGGGCGGCCGCGAGCGCCAGGCGCGCCTCGCTATCGGTGTCGACGCCCGCGCCGAGCATCATTAGGCGTTCGGGCGCGAGCGCGAAAAGCGCGGCGTATTCGGCGAGGGCCGCATGCTTGTCGGCGGGAGAGGCCCGGCCGGCCATGGAGACGATCAGGCGGCTGGCGGGCACGAGGCGGGCGATGCGGCCGGCCTCGAGCATGCGGTTGCGGAAGGCGTCATTGTCGCGGAAGCGGACCGGCAGCGTGGAGTCGGGATCGAGTCCCTGGCCAAGGACGACAATCTCGGCCCCGCGCAACCGCGCGCACTGTTCCGGCAGTGGATCGAAGGGCGGATAGGCCTGTTCGAGGGTGTAGAGGTGGCGTTCGAGCCCGCCGACGGAGATGACGAGGAAGCCGAGACCGGCGGCGAGCTGCAGCAGGCGGCCGAGCCGTCGGCGGCGCGCCGAACGGGCCACCAGCCACCCCAGAATGAAGAGGAGCGTGACCAGCGGCAGCGGCGCCAGAAACTGGCCGGCGAGGCGTTTGAGGATGAAGAGCATGGTGAGCGGGGAGTAGTGAGTAGTGAGTGGTGAGTGGTGAGTGGTAAATATGCTTTGTCGTGAGCTTTGTCGCGAGCTTTGTCGTGAGCTTTGTCGACTGCGGAGGAAATTAACGCAGAGGGGGAGTGCAGGAGTTCTAAAGTGCGGGAGTGCGGGAGCGCCATCGACACCACTCACCTCTCACCACTCACCACTCACCACTCACCATACATTGTACTTGAGGATGCACCAGATGGCGCGGAAGCCGTCGCGCCAGCCGATCT
>CAYPJN010000415.1:0-2414 GCA_964411055.1 uncultured Lentisphaerales bacterium
CATGCAAACCGTATACACAAGGAGACCATCAGCATGTCACGCTACATTCCATTTCCAGCGTATCCCGAAACGGCGCCCATCGATCTGCGGTTCGTCTTCGCGGACGAGGCTCCGGCCGGGCGCCATGGATTTCTGAAGGCCGTCGGCGACCATTTCGAGTTCGAGGACGGCACCGAGGCGCGCTTCTGGGGCACGAATTTCAACTCGGGTCTCTGCTTCCCGCCGCACGCCTATGCCGAGCAGGTCGCCGAACGGCTCGCCAAGTACGGCTGCAACATCGTCCGCTTCCACCAGATGGACTCGGAGTGGGCCACCCCCAATATCTTCCAGTTCACCAAGGGGCCGCGCCAGGCCAATTCAAGCGCCCCCGATCCCGAGAGCCTCGACCGGCTCGACTACCTGATCGCCTGCCTTAAGAAGAACGGAGTCTATGTCTACCTGGACATGCTGACCTACCGCAAGTTCAAGTCGGGAGACGGCGTAGAGAACGCCGCCGCGCTGGGCGACTGCGCCCGGCCCTTCAACTGCACGCACCCGACACTGATCGCGCTCCAGAAGCGCTACATGGAGCAGATGTGGACGCATGTCAACCCGTACACCGGGCTGGCCTACCGCGACGAGCCGGCCATCGTGCTCTCCGAGATCGTCAACGAGGACGACCTCTTCTCGCGCAAGGTCGCGCGCATCGAGCCGTACTTCAGCCACTACTGCGAGCTGTACCGCGCCTGGGCGCAGGCCAACGGCGCGGCGTTCGACTCCGCCACGTTCGATCCCGACGCCAACGACGACGATCAGGTGCGATTCAAGGTGCATACCATGGAGCGCCACTACCGTGACATGATCGCCTTCCAGCGCGGCCTCGGCGTCAAGATCCCGCTCACGGGCACGAACTGGACGATCAACGGTGCCGTCACCTGCGCGCAGAACGTCACCGACTACAACGACGGCCACGCCTATTTCTCGTGGGGCAGGTTCGACGATACCACCAGGCGCTGCAACGACCTCGCCCTCACGCAGCAGCCGGGCCGGTTCGGCGGCCTGGCCTTCAACCGCCTGCCCGACAAGCCCTACTTCGTGTCGGAATGGGACATGGTCTGGCCCTGCGACTGCCGCGCCGAGTCGCCGATCCTGATGGCCGCCGTGGGTTGCCTCCAGAACTGGTCCGGCTTCACGATCCACACCTATGCCTACAGCAACCGCCACACGCCCTACCAGCCGCTGGGCCAGGAGGTCAGCTCGCGGAGCATCGGCAGCGGCTATCACCGTCAGGGTCAGTTCGCCACCTGGAACGACCCGGCCAAGTTCGGCGTTTTCTACCACGCGGCGCTGATCATGCGCCGTGGCGACGTGCGCCCGGCCGTCGGGAGTGTCGCGGTCAAGGTCGACGACTTGCGCCTGCGCAATCCCGAGTCGATGGATCTGCTGCCCGAGCACACGCGGGTCGGCACGGAGTACGAAGGCGTGCCCGCTAAGAGCGCCCGGACGCATCTGGGCTACCACGACGCCCCGCTGCTCGACACCGCGGCGCGCGAGGTCGCCTCCGACACCGGCGAGCTCTACCGCAACTGGGGGTGCGAGTACGGCCGGATCGACACGCCGCGCTCGCAGGTGGTGTACGGCTTCCTGGGGCGCAACCGGCCGCTGGAGACCGCGGATCTGGTGGTGGACGCGCGGACCGACTTCGCCGTCGTCGCCGTCTCGTCGCTGACCGACGCGCCGATCACCACTTCCGACAACCTGCTGCTCTCGGCGATCGGGCGCGCCCGCAACACGGGCGAGCGGCGCATGGACGGCCAGTTGATCGACATAGGCGCCTGCCCGATCCTCGCCGAGGTGATCGAGGCCGAGGTGTCGATCCGCACCGCCCACCCCGACACCAAGGTCTGGAGCATCAGCGCCGAGGGATTCTATGTCGGCAAGGTGCCTGCCACCTACGCGGACGGCGTGCTTACCTTCCGCATCGGCGAAATCTACCCCTCGATCTACTACCTCATCCGCACCGAGTAGGGCCCTCGTTCTTGACGGTGAGAGTAAGCTGTGGGATGATGTCGGCGGATCTGAAAGGGATTGCCATGGCTCTCACCGAACAACAGAAACAGGATGTCCGGAACTGGCTGGCCGAAGGCGCCAGTCTCTCGGATGTGCAGAAGCGCCTGCGCGAGGAACACCAGGTTGCGATGACCTACATGGAAGTGCGCCTGATGGTGCTCGAACTGGGCGCGCCCGTGAAGGACAAGCCGCAGCCCAAGCCGGTGGCCGCGCCTGCCGCGGCGGATGGCGGCGACGCCGGCGAGGTCGGCGTGGCGGGGGAAGATGATGAACTGCCGGAGACGGCGGCCGACGCGCCCGCGGGCGGCGTCAGCGTGTCGGTTGACCGCGTTGTCCAGGCCGGCGCCCTCGCCAGCGGTACCGTG
>CAYPJN010000415.1:2424-2829 GCA_964411055.1 uncultured Lentisphaerales bacterium
GCGGCTTCGCGAGGAACACCAGGTCGCGATGACCTACATGGATGTGCGCCTGATGGTGCTTGAACTCGGTGCGGCCGTGAAGGACAAGCCGGAGCCCAAACCGGTCGCCCCGGCTCCCGCGGATGCGGCGGGCGATGCCGACGAGCCGCTGCCCGACGGCGAGATGGAGTCGGCGGCGGACGCGCCCGCGGGCGGCGTCCACGTGACGGCCGACCGGGTGGTCCAGGCCGGCGCCCTCGCCAGCGGTACCGTGACCTTCTCGGATGGCGTGACCGCCAAGTGGATGCTCGACCAGATGGGTCGCCTTGGCCTCTCGTCCGTCAGCAAGCCCGGCTACCGTCCCTCGCCCGAGGATGTCCAGGCCTTCCAGGTCGAACTGCAAAACAAGCTGGCCAGCCGCGGCTA
>CAYPJN010000416.1:0-2808 GCA_964411055.1 uncultured Lentisphaerales bacterium
TGCGCACGTCCGACGGCAGCGCCGCCAGCACATACGCCTCCGAAAACTCGATCCATTCCGCCATCGACACGCCCCCCTTACACCTAACCGGACTTTCGCTATTCGGCCTTCCAAACGGCTTTTTTCGGCATCCTGACTGCTGAAAACGCGCAGAATACGGCCTTTTTTCTCGCCAAAACCCGTTGGCTACAGACCTACCCCCTTTACGCCGTCGCAGGGAATGGACGAAGCTACGGGCGTCATGTACCTGAAGTGCCACCAGCGCCGGAAGGACGGCAAGGAACACCGCTACTGGAGTGTGGCGGAACACGTCACGGGAGCCTCTGGGCGCCGGTTTGAGCGGCATGTGCTCTACCTGGGGGAACTGGGTTCGGAACAGAGGGAAGCCTGGGCGCTGCGCGCAAGGCAGTTTGAAGGCGGCGGCGGCGAGGAGGGTCCGCAGCAGACGCTTCTTTTTCCGGCGGACCGCCTTGTCGAAGCCGCCGCACGGAAGGCCGTTGGCGAGGTGCGCATTCGCCTGTGCGAGTTCTCCCTGCGGCGCCCGCGGCAGTGGGGCGCCTGCTGGGCGGCCTGCCGGATCTGGGACACGCTCGGGCTGGACGGCTTCTGGCAGGAGCGGCTGCCCCGTTCGCGGAAGGGCACGCGCTGGCTCGACGTTCTCAAGACGCTCTGCATCAACCGCCTTGTGGATCCCTCCAGCGAGTGGCGGGTGCATCGCGAGTGGTTCCAGCGCACGGCTCTGGCGGACCTGCTCGGCTGCGGTCCGGAGGTTGCGGCAAAGGACACGCTCTACCGGTGTCTCGACAAGGCCCTGCCGCACAAGGACGAACTCTTCCGGTTTCTCCGGGAGCGCTGGGCGGGCCTCTTTGGAGCGAGCTTCGACGTGCTGCTGTACGATCTGACCAGCACGTACTTCGAGAGCGATCCGCCGTTCCCCGAAGGTGACAAGCGCCGGCACGGCTACAGCCGCGACCATCGATCCGACTGCGTGCAGGTGGTCGTGGCGCTGGTCGTCACGCCCGAGGGCTTCCCCGTCGCCTACGAGGTGATGCCGGGCAACACGGCCGACAACACGACGCTCTGCGCCTTCCTCGACAAGATCGAGCGCCTGCACGGCAAGGCCCGCCGCATCTGGCTGATGGACCGGGGCATCCCGACCGAGGAGACGCTCGCGGAGCTTCGCCGCCGGGGCGGGCAGTACGTGGTCGGGACGCCCAAGGGCCGGCTCGCGAAGATCGAGTCCGCGTTGGCGCAGCGCCCCTGGCAGGAGGTCCGCGACAGCGTCAGAGTCAAGCTGCTGCCCGACGACGGCGAGCTCGTCGTGTACGTTGAAAGCGCCGACCGGGTTGGCAAGGAGCGTTCGATGCGTCTGCGCCGCACGCGCAAGCTGCTCCTGCGCCTCGCGAAGCTTGCTCGCAAGCCGGTCCCCTATGAAGAGTTGCTCCAGAAGGTCGGAGCCGCACGCCACGAGGCCGGACGGGACGCCCGGCACGTGCAGATCGAGCTGCCTGCGCCGCCGTGCGACCGCAAAGCCCCCTCCACATTCACCTATCGCCTGAATCTGGACTCGATCCGCCGCGCCCGACGGCGCGAAGGCCGCTACCTTCTGCGTTCGAACCTCGTGGGGCGCGACCCCGGCGAGCTGTGGCTTTTCTACCTCAGGCTCGGGGAGGTCGAACAGGCCTTCCGCACGCTCAAGGGCGATCTGAGTCTGCGCCCCGTCTTCCATTGGGTGGAACAGCGCATCGAGGCGCACATCCTGGTTGCCTTCCTTGCCTACTGCCTGCATGTCACGCTCAAGGCCATGCTGGCATGCAAGGCTCCGGGGCTGACGCCTCGCTGCGCCTTGGAGAAGCTCGGCGCAATCCAGATGCTCGATGTGCACTTCCCCACCACCGACGGACGAGAACTGCGCTTCGTGCGCTACACGCTTCCTGAGCCGGATCAGCGCCTGGTTCTCGATGCGCTCGGGTGGACCTTGCCTCCCCAGCCGCCTCCGACCATCACCGCCACAGGGAATCTCCTGCCAGGCTGATTGGCTACAGACTTTTTAAGAGGTTCCGTTGATTTCAAACGACTTATGCAGGGAAAAGTGCTCGAATAGCGAAAGTCCGGTTGAGGCGGCGCGACAACGCGGGGGGCACGTTGATCCTGAGATGATGCCCGTCCGTACCACGGATCAACTCGTAGCCGTCTCGTGGATCCTCCCGCTGCAGGAAGCCGTTCAGCCTCACCTCCTCCAGCCTGACGTTGCGGGAGGCGCCTACGGGAATGTAGCTGCAGAGCACGAGCCCATGCTGTGGCAGGCGGGGATCGGAGTCCAGTTCCGGCAGGTCGCAGATGGCCGCGAAGCGCCGCTCCGGTCCCTGCGCCAGGAACGCGCGAATCGCATGGAAGTCGCAGTCCGGCGTGTTCGGCATGTCCTGGAAGGGGGTCCGGCCCGCCTGGTTCCAGGAGAGGCCGGACTCTGGAAGCCGGAGGCCCCCGGAAACGCCGAGCGTCAGCGCGACCCCGATCCGGCCGCTGCAGTTCGGGGTCAGCATCCGGGTCCGCATCCAGGGGGCCGCCGCCCACAGCTCCGCACGGCTGCGGCGCTTTTCTCCCGGGGAACGGCCGTAGGCGGCCACCGTCAGATTGCCGAACTCCGTGTAGGCGTGATCGACCGGCAGGCTGCCCGCCGCTTCCGGGGGGAGGTTCAGGCCGAAGTCGAGCAGCCCCTTCAAGCCCCTCACGCCCGCCTCTTCGCAGCCGATCTCGAACACGATGGGCAGGGTGTGATATTTCACGTAGGCGTAGTGATCCGTGAAC
>CAYPJN010000417.1:0-2806 GCA_964411055.1 uncultured Lentisphaerales bacterium
GCGAGATGCCGTAGATGATGCCGAAGTTCACCATCTTGCAGCGGGCGCGCATCTCGGGCGTCACGAAGAGCGGCATCACGTCGTAGACCCGCGCGGCGGTCGCCGTGTGGATGTCGGCCCCCGCGGCGAAGGCGTCGAGCATCGCGCGGTCGCCGCTCAACGCGGCGGCGATGCGCAGCTCGATCTGCGAATAGTCGGCCGAGACCAGGACATGGTCGTCGTCGCGCGCCACGAAGGCCGCGCGGATTCGCCGTCCGCGCTCGGTGCGGATGGGAATGTTCTGGAGGTTGGGATCGGAGGAGGCGAGCCGGCCCGTCTCGGTCATGGCCTGGCTGAAGTGGGTGTGTACCCGTCCCGTCGACGGATGGATGCACTCGGGCAGCTTGTCGACATAGGTCGACTTCAGCTTGCTGCAGGCGCGGTAGTCCAGAATCTTCTCTATGATCGGGTGGCGCCCGACGAGCTTCTGCAGCACCTCCTCGCCCGTGGCATACTGCCCGGAGCTGGCGGTGCGCCCCGCTCCGGGATCGAGCTGGAGCCTGTCGAAGAGCACTTCGCCGAGCTGCTTGGGCGAGTTGAGGTTGAACCCGCCGCCCGCCAGTTCGCGGATCGACAGTTCCAGTTGCAGCAGCTCGCGGTCGAGCTCCTGGGCATAGGCATCGAGCACCCGGCGGTCGATCCGCACGCCCTCGGCCTCCATCTCGATCAGCACGGGCACGAGCGGCTCCTCGCTGTCCTCGAGCGCCTTCAGCAGGCCCGCGCGGGCGGCCTCGGGCCGCAGCCGCTCGTGGAGCCGCAGCGCCACGTCGGCATCCTCGGCCGCGTAGTCGGCCACGGCTTCGGGCGCGAGGTCGCCCATGGTGGGACCGTCGCCGCCCTTGCCCTCGCCGATGAGGCGCGTGATGGGAATCGGCTCGTAGTTGAGCAACTGCCGCGCGAGATGGTCGAGACCGTGGCGCTCTGCCGCATCAAGCACGTAGTGCGTCAGCAGCGTGTCGTGGCAGACGCCGGCCACCGGCACGCCGTGCTGGCGCAGGACCGTCAGGTCGAATTTGACGTTGTGCCCGATCCGGAGCGTGTGCGGATCGGCAAAGCGCGGCCGCAGCCACTGCAGGACGCGCTCGCGCGCCTCGCCCCCGGCCGGCACCGGAACGTACCAGGCCCGCCCGGGCGCGGTGGCGAACGAGACGCCGACGAGCTGGGCGCGCCAGGGGTCGAGCCCCGTCGTCTCGGTGTCGAACGCCCAGGCCGCGGCGTTCCGCAGCTCGCCGGCGAGCGACTCGAGGCCGGCCTCGTCCGTGACGCAGGCATAGGTGTGCGGCCGCGTGGCGATTGTCTCCAGCGCCGCCGTCTGCGGCGCCAGGACGAAATCCCCGCCCAGCAGCCGCCGCCCCATCTGGAGCAGCTCGTACTTCGACAGCACGCCGCGCAGCGCCTCGCGGTCCGGCGGGCGGGCCTTGAGGTCGTCGAGCGCGCAGGGCAGCGGCACGTCCTGGCGGATGGTCGCCAGCCGGTAGCTCATCCGGGCCGCCTCGGCGCCCGCGGCGACCTTCTCCGCCAGCTTGCCCTTGAGCTCGGCGGCGTGCGCCAGCACCTCGTCGAGGCTGCCATACTGCGACAGAAGCGCCTGCGCCGTCTTCTCCCCCACCCCGCGGATGCCGGGGATGTTGTCCGATGCGTCGCCGGCCATCGCCAGCAGGTCGATCATCTGGCCCGGCTCGCGCACACCCCAGTGGCGGCACACCTCGTCGCGTCCGTAGATCTCCGCCGCGTCCGCCAACTTGCCGGGACGGTATAGGAAGGTGCGTGTATTGACCAGTTGGGCGATATCCTTGTCGGGCGTCACCAGAAACACGGTCATGCCTGCCGCGCCCGCCTGCCGCGCCAGCGTCCCCATCAGGTCGTCGGCCTCGAAGCCGTCCACGCGCAGGGTCGGGAGGCGCAGGGCCTCGGCCAACTCCATCGCCATGGGAATCGCGGCCGCCAGGTCCTCGGGCATCTTCTGGCGCTGCGCCTTGTACTCCGGGAACATCTCGTGGCGGAAGGTCGGCGTGGTGGAGTCGAACACCAGGGCGATATGCGTCGGTCGACGTGTCTCGATCAGTTGCAGCACACTGCCGGCGAAGGCCGTCAACGCGGAGGTGTTGACGCCCGCCGTCGTCAGGCGCGGCTTCTTCAGGAAGACGAAGTGCCCGCGGTAGAGCAGCGGCATCGCGTCGATCACATAGAGGGCGGGATCGGTCAGCAGCATTTCCGGATCCATGATCGGCATTTTGGCACAGCCGCGGGGAGGTGTCGAGCTTATTGAAGCGCACCGAATCGGCGGAAAAGTGTTGTGCAAAAAAAGATGTTGTGCGATCCATGGCGTTCTGTTTTAATGCAAACGTGAAATACGTTCGCCGCACAAATGCAGAGAGGATGAAGGCGGTGGGGGACAACATCCGCGCGCTCAGGCGCTGCGGACATATGTCGCAGGGCGAGTTCGCGAGGCTTCTGGGGATGCGGCAGGGGCCTGTCTGCAACATAGAACAGGGCAAGAATCTTCCTTCGACGCAGGTGGTGCTGCGCATGGCCGACGTGCTCAAGGTGACTGCCGACCAGATTCTGCGTCCAGGTGGAACCGCGCCGCAAACAGCGGCATTTCACGGAAACATGAAAGAGAGGGTGCTCGTGCCGGTAGTCCGTGCGCCAGGCGCTCCGGCCAATCCCCTGGACGCCACCGATTCCGGTGTCGCTCCCAGTCTGTCGGCAGTGGGTGTTGTCGCGCGGGATTACCTGGCGCTTGAAGACCTGTGCCAGGTACCAC
>CAYPJN010000418.1:0-689 GCA_964411055.1 uncultured Lentisphaerales bacterium
CTATGGCGCTGGCCGGTTCTTGATGCAGAGGCGTGAGTGGTGAGTGGTGAGTGGTGAGTGGTGAGTGGTGAATGCCTACTGCCACTGCCTACTGCCTACTGCCACCGCCAACTGCCCACTGATCTCCCCTTCGTGTCCTCTGCGTATAATAGTCCCGCGTTCGACAAAAAACACGACACTATGCACCGCATCAACATCGGCTGTGGACAAACGCCTACTGCGGGCTGGAGGAATTTTGACAATTCCTTCAGTTTGCGCTTGGCTACACGCCCCGTGCTGGCGACTCTTCTGAATAAACTTGGCTTGCTCCAAACGGCGCAACAACGTTTTATTGCGTTTGCGCGTGCCAACAGGATTGAATACGGCGATGCCACGAGGCGGTTACCGCTGGCACCCGACTCATGCGAAGTCATTTACTGCTCCCACATGCTCGAACATCTCGACCGGGCGGGTGCCTCCCGGTTCCTAAAGGAATCTTACCGGGTGCTAGCTCCGAATGGAATCGTCAGGATCGTCGTGCCGGACATTAACCGGATGGCGAGGCACTACTTGGATGACGGTGATGCCGACGCTTTTCTTGAAGCAACCCATTTGTGCGTTCCCAGACCATCGGCGCTGATTCAGAAGATCAAGTTTCTAGCCATCGGCACACGCCATCATCAATGGATGTACGATGGCGGCTCCCTGTC
>CAYPJN010000418.1:699-2798 GCA_964411055.1 uncultured Lentisphaerales bacterium
AGAAGACACGGCTTCACTGAGATCGAAGTCATGCCCGCCGGCAAGACCAGGATTCCCGAGCCCGGCGCCCTCGACCTGGAGGAACGTGGCGCTGCAAGCGTTTGTGTCGAGGCCAGCAAACCCTCCTGCCGCTCCTCCGCGTCACATTCCCCCGCAATCGACTAAGCTCGCGGCAAAGCTTGGTGCCACTCCCCACTCTGCGCCTCAGCGTCTCTGCGTTTATTCAACCCCGCGCCGACCCACCACTCACCACCCACCACTCACCACTCTGCGCCTCAGCGTCTCTGCGTTAAATATTACCCGCCGGGACGGCGGGCTCCACTCGGCACTCGTTACTCACCATCCACCACTCACTACCTACCACTCACTACTCACCACTTGACCACTCACCACACACCACCCATCCACGCCGCCGTGCTCGGCGCCAACGGCTACCTGGGCCGCCACCTCGTCCATTTTCTGCGTATCGAGGGCCATGCCGTTCAGGCCTATGATATTCAGGATGGCCCCGCCGATCCCGGGATCGCCTACCGGCGTCTCGACGTCGCCGATGCCTCCTCCTGGGCGGCATTCGACGACACGGTCGACGTCGTCTTCTTCTTTGCCGGCCTCACCGGCACGCACCAGGGTTTCGACCAGGCCCAGCGCTACCTCGCCGTCAACGAGGGCGGGTTGCTCCACCTGCTGGAGCGGATCCGCGCCGCCGGCCGGCCGGGCAAAATCATCTTTCCCTCCACCCGCCTGGTCTACCAGGGGAGCGATGCGTCCCTGCCCGAGGAGGCGCCGAAGGAGGCCCGGACGATCTACGCCGTCAACAAGCTGGCCTGCGAGCACTATCTCGCGGCCTACCACAACGCCTTCGGCATTCCCTATGCGGTCTTCCGCATCTGCGTGCCCTACGGCAATGTGCTCTCCGGCGACTACTCCTACGGCACGATCGGCTTCTTTCTCCGCCTGGCCCGGGCCGGCAAGCCCATCACCCTCTTCGGCGACGGCAGCCAGCGCCGCACCTTCTCCCATGTCGAGGATCTCTGCCGTCAGGTGATCGGCGCCGGGCTCGACCCGGTCTGCCGCTGCGCGTGCCTGAATGTCGCGGGCGAGGACTACTCGCTGCGCGAGGTGGCCGATCTGATCGCCCGCCGCTACCGAGTCGAGGTGCTCTGCCGCGAATGGCCGCCCGCCGACTGGCGTCTCGAGTCCGGCAGCACGGTCTTCGATGCCACGGCGATCAGCCGCTATGTTGGCCCGGCGCCCAAGGTCACGCTGGCCGAATGGGTGGCCGCGCTATGACCGGCTCCCAGCGCATCGCGCTCAACACGCTGGCCACCTTCTCGCGCAGTGTCTTCGGCATGGCGCTGGGGCTCTTCAGCAGCCGCTGGGTGCTGCAGGCCCTGGGCCCGGTCGATTTCGGGCTGATGGGGGTTGTCGGTGCGCTGATCACCTTTATTGCCTTCTTCAGCAATCTGATGTCGGGCTCCGCCGCCCGTTTCTTCGCCTTTTCAATCGGCCGCGGCGATTTGGAGGAGACGCGGAAGTGGTTCAACACCTCGCTTTCGATTCACCTGACGCTTCCCCTGCTGCTGATTCTGATCGGCTGGCCGCTGGGCGAATATGCGATCATCCATTACATCAATATCCCGCCAGGCCGGCTGATGACCGCGCGATGGGTGTTCCGCTTTTCGCTTCTCGCCTCTTTGTGGCACATGTCCGCGGCGCCTTTCCTCGGCATGTTCACGGCCAGGCAGCGCATCGCCGAACGCTCGCTAGGGGATCTTGTCCTCAGCCTGGCCAATTTTGTGTTTCTTTTCGGCCTGACGCGCTACCGGGGCGATGCCTGGCTGCTCTATAGCGCGGGTATCGTGGCCATCGCGCTGGCCGTTGGCATTGTTCAAGTCATTCGCGCCCGTCTTCTGTTTCCCGAGTGCCGCTTTCATTTTCCCTATTGGTGGGATCGCCGGCGTCTTCGGGAGATTGTCGCCTATTCCGGCTGGAACCTGTTTGGCGGCCTTGGTTCCTTGCTGCGCGGCCAGGGTTCCGCTATTCTGCTCAACCGCTTCTTCAACCCTGGCCTTCATCCGCACGTCAACGCGTCCTACTCG
>CAYPJN010000419.1:0-2790 GCA_964411055.1 uncultured Lentisphaerales bacterium
CCGTAAATGTTGTCCTTGTTCGCCGGACGGTCGCGGTTACCCGGATCCGACTTGTCATAGCCGCCGTCCGGCCCCACGGAGAAGAGCAGGTAGCTCTGGTGCGGCGGCGGCGAGACGTAGATGAAATCCCTTTCCCAGCCGTCGCGAACCGTGACCAACTGGTTCGTGTAGGCGGCGGATGCCACGCCGCCGATTTTGTTATCCGCCAGATGGTTTTCGGTGATGTCTACCACGAAGGGTGCCCACCGCTTGCAGGCGCGCGCGTCGCGCTCGATATCCTTTTTCTGATCGTTGTAGTCGCCCCACTGGTCGTTGTCCAGCAGGGATGGCCAGGCATCTTCGGCGCGGCCGGCATAGCGCGGCATCAGGAAGGACATCAGCCCGAAGGTGAAGAGCGGCGCCGTGTCCCAGGTCTGGTCCCCGAACTTGCCGATCAAGTCCGAGCGCATGCCCTGCTTCCATGGATACTCGTAGCACAAGGGCTGGCCGCCGTCGTAGTAGGGCACCGGCGGGTAGTGTCCGTATTCGGCGTAGAACTCCTCCATCGCCGCCTTGAGGCGCTCGAGCCTGGCCACCGTCTGGGCCTCGGCCTGCTTGCCGACTGCCGGGCGGGTCATCTTGAAGACCACGCCCATCAGCACCAGGATGATCACGATGACCACGAGCATCTCGACCAGCGTGAAGCCCGCGCGACACCTGTCGCGGCACTCGTCCGCTTTCCCGTTTCCAGTTTCCAGTTTCATGTCCCACGCCCTCTTCTGAGCTTCCCCAGCACTCACGCCTCACGCCTCACGCTTCACGTTTCACGTTTCACGCCTCACGCTTCACGCCTTCCCCAATCCCTGCCTCAGCCGCCCGCGCCGCCCAGGGTGGTGATGATCGAGACCAGCGGCAGGAACATCGCGATGACGATCGTGCCGACGATCACCGCGAGGAAGATGATCATCAGCGGTTCCAGGATCGAGGTCAGGGCCGCCACCGCGTTGTCCACCTCGTCCTCGTAGGTGTCCGCGATGCGCGTCAGCATGTCGGGCAGGGCGCCCGTCTCCTCGCCGACCTCGACCATGCTGATGACCATCGGCGGGAAGGCCTTGGTCTGCTCCATGGGGGCGGCCATGGTCTCGCCCTCCTTGACGCTGTCATGCACGCGCTGCAGGGCCGCCGCGTAGACCGCGTTGCCCGATGTGTCGCGGACGATCGTGAGCGCCTGCAGCACCGGCACGCCGGAGGCCATCAGGGTGCCGAGGGTGCGCGTGAAGCGCGCGATGGCCGTGCGGCGGATCAGCGTCCCAAAGACCGGCAGGCGCGTCTTGACGTGGTCCATGACCAGCCGCCCGCCTTTCGTCGCCGCCCAGAGCCGGATCAGGATGACGATGGCCGCGACGACCCCCGCCACCACCAGGAAGTAGTTCTTAAGCAAGTTGCTGGCCGCAATCACGAAGCGCGTGATGGCCGGCAGGCTCTTGCCCTCGAGCAGATCCAGGAAGATCTCCTCGAACTTGGGGATCACGGTCATCAGCAGGAAGCCCGTGATGCCCACGGCGGCGACCAGCACCACGATCGGGTAGGTCATGGCGCTCTTGACCTTGTTCTTGATCTTCTGGCTCTTCTCCATGAACTCCGAGAGGCGCGTCAGCACCAGCTCCAGCACGCCGCCGGCCTCGCCCGCGCGCACCATGTTGACGAAGAGGTTGTCGAAGATGCGCGGATGTAGGCCCAAGGCCTCGGAAAATGTGCTGCCGCTCTCGACCGACTCGCTCATCGCCTGCAGGGCGTTCTTGAGCGTGGTGTTGCGCGTCTGGCGGTGCAGCACGCGCAATCCGCGCAAGAGCGGCAGGCCGGCGTCCACCAGTGTCGCGAGCTGGCGCGTGAAGATCGTCAGCTCCTTGGTCTTGACCTTGGGCTGCAGGAAGGCCGGCAGCTTGATCTCCATGCTGAGCCCCGCGCCGGACGCCTTGGCGGCCCGCGCGGCGCCTCCCTTGGCGGCGCCCTTGGCGGCGCCCTTGGCGGCTGCACCGCCCCCGCCCGCGACGCCGATGGCGGTCGGAAAGAGCCCCTGGCTGCGGATCTGGGCGATGGCCTGGGCCTGCGTCGAGGCCTCGACGCTGCCCTTCGTCTCTTTGCCCGAGCCATCCATCGCGATGTAGTTGAATTTCGGCATGTTCAAGCTCCTGGGAACCGGCTCCGCCAGGCCCGCGGACAGTCTCTGCTGCCCTAAAACATCTTATAGTAGCACAACGGCCTGCAGATGTAAATATTGTGTGAGATGCAGGGCGCGGTATTCGATGGCAATCGATGGCAGTCGACTGCAATCGATTGCCGTCGATGCCTGGCCCCTGTCTCCTGAACCCCGAACCCTGAACACCGCCCGCTAGGCGTAGCCGTGCTCCAGGAGGGCGTCGCCGAGGAACTCGGGACACAGGATTTCGGGATGGCGCGCGTGGCGCCCGACGGGGTCGGTCTTGACGGGAATGCGCGCGAGGGGCAGGCCGAGAAAGGCCTCGAGGCGCGCCAGCTCGCGCTCCTGGTGATGCACGAAATCCTCGAGCCGTACCTTGATCCAGCGCGCGGGGCGTCCCGTCGCCCGCACAAGATCGTTCTGGTACTTCCAGGAGATCGCCCGTCGCCGGTGGAGGTCGTCGGTGGCCGGGTAGTCGATGCCGAAGTCGTGCAGGTCGTCAGTCAGGTGCCCGCCGGTGATGCAGTCGCGAGGATTGCGCACCCAGAAGATGTAGTGAAGCTCGGGAAACATCCGCTTGATCCAGGGGTAGCAGAGCGTGGTCTCGGGGA
>CAYPJN010000420.1:0-2780 GCA_964411055.1 uncultured Lentisphaerales bacterium
CGGCCTGCCCCTGGCCGGCGAGTCCGGCCACGCCGAGGATTTCGCCGGCCCGCAGATCGAAGGATCCACCAAAGCATCCATCGAGCCGCAGCACCGTTTCGGGCCGCGGCTCGCTCCGCGGCGGATAGAGCGCCGACAGCTCGCGGCCGACCATCCGGCGCGCCATCTCCCGCGGTACCAGCCGCTCCGCGCCGGCGCTGACGACCACCCCGTCGCGCAGGACGACCAGTTCGTCGCAGAGCGCCGCGACCTCGTCGAGCTTGTGCGAGATGAAGATCAGCGCGTGCCCGCGCGCGCGCAGTCCGCGCAACACCGCGAAGAGCCTCTCCGACTCGCCACGATCCAGCAGGGCGGTCGGCTCGTCGAGGATCAGCACCCGGGCGTCGATGCTCAGCGCGCGCGCGATCCCGACCCATTGCTGTTGGGCGACGGAGAGCGCATCGGCCTCGGCATCGGGATCGATATCCACCGCGAGCCTGCCGAAGAGCGCGGCGGCCTCTTGCCGCATGGCGCGGTGGTCGAGAAGGCCGAGCCGAGTGCGGCGCTCGCGGCCGAGGAAGAGGTTGGCCGTGACTGACAGTCCCCCGGCGAGGCCGGGCTCCTGGTGGATCGCCGCGACGGTGGCGCGGCGGTCGATCCTGCCGGCATCGGCCGGCACGAGACCGAGGATGCACTTGACGAGCGTCGACTTGCCCGCCCCGTTCTCGCCGATCAGCCCGACGATCCGCCCCGGCCGCACCGCCAGCGAAACCCCGTCCAGCACGCGGTTGGCGCCGTACGACTTGCAGAGCCCCTCGACCGCGAGCAAGGGGAGCGTATCATCAATCGTAGGCCTAGTGTTTGCCTTTTCTATGGTCATGAGGGGCGAGACAAGAAAGGGGTGTCATCGCCTGCGGCAACGTCGTCCCAGTCGACCACATGTATTTCGGTATCGGAATCGTTCGTGTATACGCCAACCAGCGTGCCGCCACGAATTTCAATCAACACCTTGCTTTTCATGTGCGTCTCCCGGATGCGCATTCGCCATATCCCCTGCGGCACCGCAGGTGCGCAAGCACCGTAGGGGTGGGAGGAACGTTCGGCGGCTACTAGTAGTTCTGGGCCTCGATCTCGAAGAAGGCCTTGGGGTGCTTGCAGGCGGGGCAGGTTTCGGGGGCTTTTTCTCCCTCGTAGACCCAGCCGCAGTTGCGGCACTCCCAGCGCGTCTTGCCGGTGCGGACCCAGACCTCGCCCTTCTCGATGTTCGCGCTGAGCTTGCGGTAGCGCCCCTCGTGGCGCTTCTCGACCTCGCCGATGCGGCGCATGGTGCGGGCGATGTCGGCATAGCCCTCGGCCTCGGCCTCGTCGGCGAAGTTCCGGTACATCTGGGTCCACTCGTCGTGCTCGCCGGCGGCGGCGGCGGCGAGGTTCTGCAGCGTGTCGCCGATGCCGCCCATCTCCTTGAACCAGAGCTTGGCGTGCTCCTTCTCGTTCTGGGCAGTCGCCTCGAAGACCGCGGCGATCTGCTCGTAGCCCGCCTTGCGGGCGACGCTGGCGAAGTAGGTGTATTTGTTGCGCGCCATCGACTCGCCCGCGAAGGCGTACTCGAGGTTCTTGTAGGTCTTGGAGTTCTTGTCAACGGCCATGTGCTTGCTCCCGGAGGCGCCGGTGAAACGGACGGCGGAGCGACGGCGCCCGCCGGCCGCAAGCCGGCACCTCACATGGTTTACTATGGCGTGCATTCTATCACATCAGCCAGATTCCGCAAGGTTCCGCGTAACCGTATCCGTGTAATCCCAATCCCAATCCCAATCCTAATCCTAATCGTAATTCGTAATCCGTGCCCCCCTGCGCCATGGCCACGGAGCGGCGGGTGTGGTATAGTCACTGCCGCACGAGAGGAGCGACATGATGCAAGCACGAGTCTGGCCGGTTCTGGCGATGGTGGCGCTGCTTTCCCGCGGCGGGGAGCCCGGGACGAACGCCACCGAGCCGCATCAGGTGGTAGTGGCCAGTTGGAATGTCGAGAACCTCTTCGATGCGGACGACGATCCCGACAATCCGGGCGACGACGAGTACACGCCCGGCGGCTGGACGCGCTGGACGGAACCGCGCTACCGCCACAAGCTGACCAACCTGGCCGAGGTGGTCGCGGAGCTGCGTCCGGATATACTGTGCATGCTGGAGGTTGAGAACCGGCGCGTGGTCGAGGATCTGGCGCAACTCGTGGAGCGGCGGCACGGCTGGCGCATGCCGGTGATCATGCACCGCGACTGCGGCGACATGCGCGGAATCGACAACGCGATCCTCAGCCGTTACGAGCCGTCCGCGCTGGTCTGGCTGAAGCCGCTGGCCATCCAGCGGGACATCATCGTGGCGGACTTTGTCCTAGGGGGACGTCCCCTGACCGTCATGGTCAACCACTGGAAATCGCGCTACGGCAAGAAGACCGAGTCGGACGCCCTGCGGGAACTGGAAGCGCGCACGGTGCGCGCAGAGGTTGCGCGGCGCATAGGGGATGATCCGGCGGCGGCGCTGCTGGTGGTCGGCGATTTCAACGACAACGTCGACAACGTCATCCCCATCGCCCATGCCGGATTCTCGCTGGACGAGGCGGCAGTGCGCCAGGATGGACGGCTGCTCTTCAATCTGTCATCCACGCTGCCCGTTACGGCGCGGGGCACCTACTACTATTCCCAGGGCCGGACCTGGAACAGCTTCGACATGATCAACATATCCCGCGGATTGCTGACCAACGGCGTGCCGGCCTCGCCCTGGCAGGTCCGGCCGGAGACCTTCCG
>CAYPJN010000421.1:0-1515 GCA_964411055.1 uncultured Lentisphaerales bacterium
GCATTGGAAGCAGCAGAGCAAGGAAGTGGTCAAGAATCCCAACCTCACGCACACGCGCTCGCACGAGTACGGCGCCACGATCATGGAGGCCATCGAAACCAATCAACCGGCGACGATCGGCGGCAACGTCCTCAACCGCGGCCTGATTCCCAACCTGCCCGCCAAGGCCTGTGTCGAGGTGCCCTGCCTCGTGGACGGCAACGGCGTGCAGGGCTGCTACGTCGGCGACCTGCCGGAGGTTTGCGCGGCCTACAACCGCACAAACATCAACGTGCAGCTCCTGACGATCGAGGCCGTCCTGCAGCGTCGCCGCGACAGGATCTACCAGGCCGCGATGCTCGACCCGCACACGGCCAGCCAACTCACGATCGACCAGATCCGCAACCTCGTCGACGACCTGATCGAGGCCCACGGCGACTGGATGCCGAAGTTCAGGTAGTAGTTTCGGGCAGATAGGCGCCATACTGTCCGAGCCAGGCGCGTGCGGCCGCCTTCTCGGCGGCCTGTTTGCTGCCGCCCTCCCCTATCGCGCGGAAGCCGGCGGCCTCAACCTGCACCCGGTAGCGCGGCGCGTGCTCTGGTCCGTCGGCGGCGAGCAGCGTGTAGACCGGCAACGCCGGTTCCCCAGCCTGGACGCGCGCCTGCAACTCGCCCTTGGGATTGTCGTGCCAGGGTTCCGCCTCCAGCGCGCCGGCCCGTCCGTGGAAGAGCCGCGCGTAGATGGCGCGCGCGGCCTCGATCCCGCCGTCGATCCAGGCGGCGCCGAGGAGCGCTTCGAGGGCCGCGGCCAGGCTGCTCGGCGGGCATCTCCCGCCGCCGTGCGCGGCGCCGCGCCCCAGCCGCATGTACCCGCCTAGTTCGAGGTCGCGCGCGATCTCGGCGAGGACGCGGCCGTTCGAGCAGCGGCTCCGAAGCACAGTCAGCGCGCCCTCGTCGGCCTCCGGCTGCTCCTGGAAGAGCTGTTCGGCGAGCAGCAGTCCGAGCACAGCGTCGCCCAAAAACTCGAGCCGCTGGTTGTCCGCGCCGGCCCCGGGATGTTCGTGACGAAAGGATGGATGCGTGAGGGCCGCCTGCAGAAGATCCTTACGCCGGAAGTGGTAGCCCAGACGTTCCTCAAACGCCGCCTGATGCGCAGGTGTGACTTCCATCCTTTCCCTCTTTCCGTGTGCCGCCCCACCAGACTAAGACTGGCGAAACCGGTCCAGCAGGTGCTGGCGCATCGCCGCGATTGCCACATACGAACCGCGCGGGTAGTAGAAGAGGCGGCGGTTCTGGCGCAGGTAGTCACCCAGCCTGCGGTTGTAGGTGCCGCGCGCGGAGATGAACTGTCCCCAGAAGCCGTAGTGCCACTGCACGTCCTCGATGGGCGGGCTCATATTATCGCGCCACTCGCGGGGAAATAGTTCCAGCCACTTTTGATGGCCGTTGAGCCAGGTGCCGGTTGATATCTCGGTGGCGCCGTAGCGCGCCTCGACCTGCTCCATAAGCGCCAGGAAGCATGCGGGCAGGTAGTGC
>CAYPJN010000421.1:1525-2777 GCA_964411055.1 uncultured Lentisphaerales bacterium
TCGAACCCCTCGCGCTCGAAGGCCGCGATGTCGTGCCGCCGCCGCGCGTAGCATTCGAGCAGCGGCCGTTCGAGTGCCTGCCAGGCATCCGAATCCCACTCCTGCGTCGCCGGATTGAGCGCACCCGGGTTGGCGTCGGTCTTGCGGTAGATGTCGACGCGCTTGCGCAGCACGTCGACCGGCGCCTCGCCGGGATGCCGGGCGAGCCAGTCGTGCATGAAGAAAAGCTTGAGCCGCACCACCTCGTGGAGGTAGTCGCGGTGCTCGTCGATTGTCTTGGGTCGTACCGTCACGGAACACATGCCTTTCGTGGATGCCGGGCGCTCAGCCGAAGATCAGTTCGCCGAACGCCTCCGGCTGGTGGAAGTTGAGCTGGCCGCCGACATCCGACCACATGCCCCAGTGCCCGAAGTCCGGATCGCCGCCGCACTTGAAGAAATTGCCGTGCCAGACGTCGCCACGCGCCACGCCGCATACGCCGAGGTGCGCCGTGAAGAGCGCCAGCGGAATGCGGTAGGCCACGGCCCAGGCCAGCGGCTCGGCCACCGGCCGCCGCACGAGGCCCGGCAGCGAGTGGCCGATCTCCACCTGGCGCAGCCATTCCGGCGCGACCGGGCGGTACTTGCGGAATCCGCCCTGGCGCCGACGCCGCGCGTCCTCGATGAAGTAGAGCAGCGGCGTGCCAGCCGCCGAGATCTCAAAGTTGAAATAAGCGTTCCCGGGCGCGGGCTGCACGAAGAATTCGACGCAACTGTCCTCGCAGACGTTCGACTGCGGCCGCCCATGAATGCAGCGCACATGGCGGTCCATGACGTCGAAACGCACGTAGATGGAGTGCCGGTCGTGAAGCGCGCGGAAGTAGACCAGCGGCCGGTGGGCGCCGCTCCGGTCATGCCAGCGCGTGATCTGCCCGACCTCGGCCCGCTCCCAGCCGGCGGGACGCGTGCCGACCTCGGCCGCGATCGACGGCGGCTTGATGGCACGGTGGATGGTGTATCGAAGGCCTGGAGTATTGCTCATGTTCGTTTCCTCTGATGACGGTAACGCGTATGCGGACATCCTGCCTAGTAAATTTCCTTCAGCGAATAGTCGCGGCTGCCGAGGCCGAACTCGTGCAGGAACTCGATCACGGCGAATGGATCCTTGGCGTGGATGCGCTCGAAGAGGTGGCCGTGGCTGCCCAGTTCCCATCCCTGCGGAAGCGAACCAGGAATTAAATCCTCTGTGCGTATGAGATCGAGTGTCGCCTGCT
>CAYPJN010000422.1:0-2775 GCA_964411055.1 uncultured Lentisphaerales bacterium
ACTCAAAACAGCCCATGTCCGGGCCCTTGCCGAAGACGCGGAAGGCGCCGGCGAGGTCGATCGCACCATCCGTCATCCAGTCGAGGAGCTTGCCGGTGTCGATACACGGCGACGACGAAAGCAGCGAGTAATTGCCCTTCGCGGAATTAACGTAGCGAGGGGCAATGCCGATGCAGTCAGTTGCAATAACTGTGCCGTCCGTCGGCAACGGAACGAGACAGCAGTTCATCATATTCAGCTTGCCGGCGTTTCTTTCGGCATAGTTGTTCGCGACACCGGCGGCATTTGTATTTCCCGCGATAATGCAGTTTTTCAGCGTTGGAGAGATGTCGTAGATTTTAATGCCACCGATCGAGTTGCCGGCGATTGTACAGTTCTCGTATGTGCCGCCCCCGTGGGCGAAGAGAGCGCTCCCGAAAGCTGAGTGGTTGTCGGCAATCAGGCAGTTTCGGAAAAGGGACTGCCCCGCAGTGCCGCCGTAGGTACTGAGAAGATAAATTAAGCATCCATTTCCGGTGCTGAAGTTTCTGGCGATTATGCAGTTATCGACAGTGCATTTGCCTTCGACATAGAGCGCACCCCCAATATAGTTGCCGTAGCTTCCGTTGTTGATGATGCTGCAGCCCGTGACTACCGCGCCGCCGTTTAGCCATACGTTTCCTTTCCCATTCCAGACACCTCTGTCCCGGACAACGCAGTTCGTCATGATGGACGCCTCCGTGATACTGACGGAGAGGGCTTTCGCCTTCGTGATGGTGAATCCGTCGAGTGTCGCGCCGGGGCATGAGATATTCACAAGCGTCGCGGAATATGAGTCTCCGAAAGAGTTGGATATAACGGTATGTTCCGGACCTTCCATGGAACGGAGTGTGATACCGGCAGTGATGTCCACGTATGTTTTGTCGGCGGCGAATGTTGCATAGACACCGTTCGTGACATAGACCGTATCGCCGACGACGGTATTCGTGACTGCGCGGGGTATAGTCTTGAAGGCCGTTGCCCACGAGAAGCCGTCGTTCTCATCGTCGCCGTCCGGCGCGACGTGGAAGGTCGTATTGAAAAGCGGAATAAGGGCGCGCGGTTGATCCGCCGTGACTGTGATCGTACGCTGTGACGCGTCAACATAGTCCGGAATGTCGCCGATCCAGCGCGAAAAGGCATATCCATTAGCGGCGTCCGGAGCGGTAAATGTGGTATCTCCACCCTCGTCCACCCAGCGATCGATAGCATCGCCCGCGCCTCCGGCGGTAGGCGTGCATGAGATTTTAAACTGGCGGAAGAACAACCAGGCGACTTCCGCCACGTCGTCGCCGGAATGGTTGTAGATGTACACATTTCCCGCGAACGGTGTAACGGTATTCGTGCCGTGGGTGACGGAGAACACACCGCCAGTACAAATACCGGCCGTGTCGACGGCGGAATTGGTCGAGGCAAGGCTGACGCGGCACGTATAGGCGTTGCCATTTGTAACGACATGCGCGCCGTATTCCGGGACGGCAATGCCGTAGTTTTCGGGACTTCCGGATATGCCCAGCGATCCAAAATGCACTGCAGGGGAGACATACCATTCATAGCAGCCGATGTCGGGTAGGCCGTCGTTTTCGGAAACGCGCGGGTTTCCTGCCAGATCGTCCGCGCCGACCATCCAATCGAGCATCTTTGCGGCGCCGATGCAGAGCGATGAGGAGCGCAGGCGGAAATCACCGGCTGCCGCATCGACGAACATCGGGGGGGCGCCAATGCAATCCGTCATCGTGGCCTTGGCAGCCGATGGCAACGGAACCACACAGGAGTTCACGAATGTCGATTTGCCGGACGGATAGGAGATGTTAAACTCCGCGCCTGAGGCGTTCTGGTTGCCGGCCACAATACAGTTATAGAGTGTGAGCCCGGTGGAGTAGCCGCTCATACCGCCGCCTTTGTTTCCCGCGATCGTGCAGTTCTCGAACGTGCCGCCGCCGTGGGCGAAGACCGCGCAACTGGAGGATTGGTTGCCGGCGATAAGACAGTTGCGGAAAATGGATTGCCCCGCAGTACCACCATATGCGGAACGGGTATACATCAAGGCCCCGCTTCCGCCGGTATTGTTAGTGATCACACAGTTGACGACATTGCAGACGCCATAGGCATAGACGGCGCCGCCGACTTGGGTGCCTGAGCTTCTGCAGTTGATGATGCGGCAGCCGGCAACGACAGCGCCGCCGTCGAGATAGACACCCTCGTAGCCGGCCGACGGACGGTCGCGGACAACACAATTCGTCATGACCGACGCCGCGGTGATCGCGACAGGGCGTCTAGCCGCCCATGTCAGTGTGAAGCCGTCAAGCGTCGCGCCCGCGGCGGAAATCTTGACCATTGTCACGGTGGAATTCGGGAATGCGTTCGAAATGATTGTGAGTTCCGGCCCCTCAATCGAACGAATTGTGATTGCATTCGTAATGTTCGCGTATGTCGTGTCAGCGGCGAGCGTCGCATAGACGCCGTTAGTGACGAGAACCGTGTCGCCGTCGCCGGCTTTCGCCAACGCGCCGGGGATCGTCTTGAAGGCCGTATCCCATGTGAGACCGTCGGAATCGCTTCCATTGGGCGAGACGTGGTATGTCGTCGGGTCGGCGAACGATATTGTGCCGGTGACCACAAGCATGGCTGCGACGATTGTCGCGGTGAAATGGCTTTTCTTCATGGTCTGTCCCCTTGCGAGATTACGGTTCCAATACACTATCGAGGCTCTTGCAAAACCCCCCGGTCGCTGCGCCTTCTGGCCTGTCTGCCTGC